>JAZRTO010000041.1:0-2187 GCA_045652065.1 Acutalibacteraceae bacterium | reverse complement strand
TAGACTGAAGCACCGCAAATGCGGTTTTAAGCACCTCGTGACGCTGAGCGAGCAATTCTACGCTCTTTTCAATCAGTTCAATATCTGTATCTTTTCCGATTCTGCAAAGGTTTTTAAGATGATATGTCCTTGTGTCGGCATTTCGGAAATACTGGGCATATATACCCTCCTGTGCAGGAGTAAGACCGTATACATCTTTTATATTACTGTTCTTCATCAATATCTATCCATTCAAATAAATCTTTTAATTCATTCAATTCGTTTTGAGTAAGATCATCGTCTGAAAAATCCGAAGGAGTTTGTACAACTGTATTATTAGTGCACAATTCAACAATACTCATAAGTTGTCCGTAAAATTCCGTACCGAGCTCTTTGCAGATGTCTTTTTTGTATGTAAATTTCGGCACAGAAATATTTACTGTCAAAATACCGTTTGTAATAATACAATCGACACTGACTTTACCCGAAAAGGCAGAAGAGCCACTCTCAAAAGCAACTAAATTGCCTTCGTTTATTATATCCGCAGTACTGTTTTCATAGAAATTAAATATGATATCAGTATTTTCAGGCAAGTCATGTGACACCAGAAGATAACTGATACCGTTTTCAGGTATGTTTCTTAACTCTTCTTTAGTACTGATTAATGTATGATTTATATCTTTTTCGCTGTCAATTATAACAGGATAGCAGGAGGTAAACCAACCTACTGTACGGTCAACAGCCACTGCTTTGTCAAGAGCTGTTCGTCCGTGACTTTCAACAATTATACCTACAGCACCACCGACAATTTTACATGCAGCAAGTCCTAAAGCCGTTAAAAGTATTTCATTGGTTCTTATGTTGTAAATCCTTTTAACCTCATTGATAAGCTTATCCGAAACATCTTTATCAAATATATAATTATAAGTTTCTGCTTCGTTTACTGTTTCTTCGTGAGAATGGAGGGATTTTGTAAATTTCAGCTTTTCGTTGAGATTTTTCCAATATTCTATACTCTCTTCAGGTATTCTTTCAGAATACTTCTGAAGCATCTCGCTCCACAACTTAAAGGATGCAGTTTTAGCGGAAAGAGATATCTGCTCTTTGTTTTTTATTTGTTTAACTGCTGTCTGGAAATCTTTAATGAGAATCTCCCAGGATACCAGATCAATCAGAAAATGATGAACTGTAATACTAATAAGATTTTCTCTGGCTGTTCTGCAGAATACAACATTTATAAGCTTATCTTCTCTGAGCTTCGTGTCTTTCAGATACTCTTTTGCTTCATCCACATCATCAATACAAATTGACTTAAATGAATATACTTCTCTTTCATCTGATGGGTGAATTTCTATACCACCGTCACAGAAACTACCTCTCAGAATATCATGGTGAGATATCAGTGCATCAAGCGCTTTTCTTGCAGCAGATTCATCGCAGTCTGTTGCAATAACACAAGTGTGTGTAAAATCAGGTGAAATAGCACCATTTTCTTTCTCATATGCACGCATAACAGGCGTAAAGGGAACAAATCCATTTACCTCACCCTGAGCATATACTGCACTGTCAGATATTTCTTTTATAGATTTTGCAATATCTGAAAATGTATCTTTCTGCATGATATCGGCAACGTGAAGCTCATAGCCTTTTTCTTCCAATGCAGAAACTATATAGATTGCCTTAATTGAATCACCGCCTACATTGAAGAAATTATCAAGCATACTTACAGTACTTAAATTTAAAACAGCACACACGACCTCTTCAAGGGTTTTCTCTTTCTGCGTATCTGACACAATGTATTCAACCTCAGTATTTATGCTTTCAAGATCAATTTCAGGTAGTGCTTTTCTATTTATCTTACCGCTTGAGGTGAAAGGCATTTCGTCGAGATTAACAAATACATTCGGAATCATATATTTCGGAAGCTTTTCGGAAATATGAGCTTTGATTTCCTTGGAATCAAGCTCTTCACCCGTATAGAATACACAGATATACTGTCTTCCCTGATTATCCACTCGGACTAAAGCGACAGAGAGAGTTATTCCTTCAACGGATGAAACTGCATTTTCAATTTCTCCGAGCTCAATTGTCTGTCCGTGAATTTTCACCTGAAAGTCATTTCTGCCGCAAAAAATTATATTTCCGTCTTCACGCCAGTATGCAAGGTCGCCCGTTTTGTAAAGCTTACCCTCACCAAAGGGGTTATCA
>JAZRTO010000040.1:0-16192 GCA_045652065.1 Acutalibacteraceae bacterium | reverse complement strand
CTTTCCTCGGGAGCGTTACCCTTCTGTACCTCGGATGCCATTGTGGTAAGGGACTTCATATTGTGGCTCTTTGATGAGCCTGTAGCACCGCCGATACCGTCACGGCCTGTACGACCGCCCAGAAGCACAATTACGTCACCTGCTGCGGGACGCTCACGGCGTACATTATAAGCGGGAGCAGCAGCTACTACAGCACCGCATTCAAGACGCTTTGCAACAAAGCCCTCGTGGTACATTTCTGCAACGTGACCTGTAGCAAGACCTATCTGATTACCGTAGGATGTGAAACCTGCAGCAGCAGTCTGACAGATTTTACGCTGTGGAAGCTTGCCGGGCATAGTTTCTGCAATGGTCTTTCTGGGGTCGCCGGCACCTGTTACACGCATAGCCTGATGAACATATGCACGTCCTGATAAGGGGTCACGGATACACCCGCCGATACAGGTAGCGGCACCACCGAAGGGTTCAATTTCTGTGGGATGGTTGTGAGTTTCATTCTTGAACATCAGAAGCCAGTCCTGATCCTCGCCGTTGACTGTTGCAGTTACGTGGATTGAGCAAGCATTGATTTCTTCGCTTTCGTCAAGCTCGGGAAGAAGACCGCGTTTTTTAAGGGTCTTTGTGCCGATAGTTGCAATATCCATAAGTGTCTGAGGACGGGCAGCAGCTTTTTCTTCGCCGTAAACCTCTACTCTTGCAGCAAGGTAACGCTCATAAGCCTCCTGCACTGCAGGGTCATCAATACGGACATTATCAATATAGGTGGAGAATGTTGTGTGACGGCAATGGTCAGACCAGTATGTGTCAACAACACGGATTTCTGTGATTGTGGGATCTCTGTGCTCTGTATCTCTGAAATAAGCCTGAAGGAACTTGAGATCATCAAGGTCCATTGCAAGTCCCTTTTCATCGAGAAGGGCAGAGAGAGCTGCTTCATCCATTGTAATAAAGCCTTCAACTGTTGCAACCTTTTCGGGTGCTGCATAAACAGCCGTAAGGGTTTCGGGCTTCTCGAGAGCTGCTTCACGGCTTTCAACCGCATTTATTACATGATGCTTGAAAGCTTCAATATCAGCCTCTGTAAGTGCACCGTAAAGTGCATAAACCTTTGCAGTGCGGATAAGGGGACGATCGCCCTGAGAAATAATCTGAATACACTGAGCGGCAGAGTCTGCTCTCTGGTCAAACTGACCGGGAAGAGCTTCAACTGCAAACACGAAAGCATCGGATATTTCAACACTGTCGGATACATTATCCAGCTGAGGCTCTGAGAAAACAGTCTTTACTGCATAATCAAAAAGCTCTTCTGTGATATTTTCTGCATCGTAGCGGTTGAAAAGACGGATATCCTCAAGTCTTTCAATGCCAAGCAGGTTCTTGGCTTCTGCAAGAAGACCCTTTGCTTCGTTGTCAAGCCCTGCCTTCTTTTCTACATATATACGATAAACCATAGATAAATTTCCTCCATTATCATTTAGCCTGAAGAGCACGCTTGCCGATATCCGATCTGCGGTATGCACCCTCAAACTTCACTCCGTCAGAAAGACGGTAGGCTTCTTTGATTGCCTGCTCGAGAGTATCTGCAACTGCAGTAGTTCCCGTAACACGGCCGCCCCAGGTAACGAGATTGCCGTTTTCCTCTTTTGCACCTGCTACAAAGGTAGCTTCAAGTGCTTCATCTGTAAAGGTGATCTCAAAGCCCTTTTCGTAAGCTGTGGGGTAGCCCTTTGATGCTGTAATTACACAGCAGGCACTATTGTCAGAGAATTTTACTTCGGTTTCACCGAGCTTTTCTTCTGTCACAGCCTTCATAACTGTCAGAAGATCACTTTCAAGAAGGGGAAGTACAACCTGAGTTTCGGGATCACCGAAACGGCAGTTATATTCAATAACCTTAGGACCATTCTTTGTTATCATAAGACCGAAGTAAAGACAGCCCTTGAAGGTTCTGCCTTCAGCGTTCATTGCATTTATTGTGGGAAGGAAAATTTCCTTCATGCAGCGCTCTGCAACTTCCTTTGTGTAATAGGGGTTAGGAGCAATTGTGCCCATACCGCCGGTATTAAGTCCCGTATCGTTGTCGCCTATACGCTTGTGATCCATAGAGGACACCATAGGGGCTACGGTTTTTCCGTCTGTGAAAGCAAGCACGGAAACCTCGGGGCCCTCAAGGAATTCTTCAATAACGATGTTGTCACCGCTTTTGCCGAATGCCTTGTCGAGCATCATTGATTTTACTGCTTCCTTTGCTTCTTCAAGGGTGAAAGCAATTATAACACCCTTGCCGAGAGCAAGCCCGTCAGCCTTGATAACTGTGGGGATGGGAGCAGTTTCCAGGTATTCGAGAGCCTTTTCCATATCACTGAAAACTTCATATTCAGCTGTGGGAATATTATACTTTTTCATAAGGTTCTTTGAGAAAACCTTACTGCCTTCAATAATAGCCGCATTTGCTTTTGGACCGAAGCAGGGGATACCGATTTCCTCAAGCTTGTCAACACAGCCCAGCACAAGGGGATCATCGGGTGCCACAACAGCATAATCAATGCCGTTTTCCTTGGCGAATTTCACAATGCCGTCAATATCCGTAGCGCCGATATTGACACATGTGGCATCCTTTGCTATGCCGCCGTTTCCGGGAAGTGCGAAAATCTCCGAAACCTCAGGATTTTCCTTAATTTTCTTTATGATGGCGTGTTCTCTTCCGCCACCGCCTACAACCATTATTTTCATTATTTGTATCTCCGTAAATTAATGGTGGAATAAACGCATACCTGTGAATGCCATTGCCATACTGTACTTGTCAGCACATTCAATTACAAGGTCATCTCTTATAGAGCCACCGGGCTGTACAACATACTTAACACCGCTCTTCTTTGCTCTTTCGATGTTATCGGAGAAGGGGAAGAATGCATCGGAGCCGAGAGCAACACCGTCACGGGAATCAAGGAATTCTCTCATTTCCTCAGGGGTAAAGGGAGCAGGCTGTTCAGTGAAATACTTCTGCCAGTTACCGTCTGCACAAACATCCTCTTCGTTCTTATTGATGTAACCGTCAATTACGTTGTCACGGTCGGGTCTGCCGATTTCAGCCTTGAAGGGAAGGTTCAGTACCTTTTCGTGCTGACGAAGGAACCATGTGTCAGCCTTTGTGCCTGCAAGACGTGTGCAGTGAATTCTTGACTGCTGTCCGGCACCGACACCGATAGCCTGACCGTCAAAGGCATAGCATACGGAGTTTGACTGTGTATATTTAAGGGTAATAAGAGAAATTACAAGATCTCTTGCAGCAGCCTCGGGGATATCCTTGTTAGCTGTTACGATGTTGTTAAGAAGGGAAGCATCAATCTTATAGTTGTTTCTGCCCTGCTCGAATGTAATGCCGAAAACGTGCTTTCTCTCAATTTCTTCGGGTACATAGTCGGGGTCTATTTTAACTATATTGTAGTTGCCCTTTCTCTTTTCTTTTAATATTTCAAGTGCTTCGGGCTCGTAGCCGGGAGCAATAACACCGTCAGAAACCTCTCTCTTGATAAGAAGTGCGGTTGTTACATCGCAAACATCTGAAAGAGCTACCCAGTCACCGAAGGAACACATTCTGTCAGTACCTCTTGCACGGGCATATGCACAGGCAAGGGGGCTTTCGTCAAGACCTTCAATGTCATCAACAAAGCAGGCCTTCTTGAGAGTATCGGAAAGCTTTATGCCTACTGCTGCGGATGTGGGGCTAACGTGCTTGAAGGAGGTTACTGCGGGAAGGCCTGTTGCTTCCTTTAATTCCTTTACAAGCTGCCAGGAATTGAAAGCATCAAGGAAATTGATATAGCCGGGTCTGCCGCTCAATATTTCAATAGGAAGGTCAGCACCGTTGTCCATAAAAATCTTTGAAGGCTTCTGATTGGGGTTACAGCCGTATTTAAGTTCAAATTCTTTCATTTCAGATCTCCTTATACATTTTTGTTTACGATTCTTGAATCAAATTCACCGGATTCAAGGTCAATATATCTTACGAAAAGAGAAACCTTATTGTCTTCATTCAGGTTTTTCCAGATGATGTCCGTTAATGTATCAATGTCAACATCAGGAAGCTCAAGTGTTTTAGGCTCACCCTCGAAGCTGGGGAGGGGATTACCGTCGCACTTATATGTATGAATAAACTTTGCCTTACCTGCGATAGGATTTGAATATGCATAAGTATATCTCTGGCAGGAGCTTCCGTCGCCGTCTGCGGATTTGAGAATAGACATTGCGTAATTCATTTCACCCTTTTCGTGGTGAATGATACCTGAAATACGGGGAGTGTAATTAGGTGCATCGTCTTCAAATTCACGGGTGCGAAGAGCCTGCTCAAATGTCATCTGCTTATCCATAAGCTCATAGATTGTGTCTGTCTGGTCACCGTTTGTAACGATGGTTTTGTTGCCGAGAACTCTTACGGGATAGTAGATAATAAGATGAGGGTCAGTCATCTTTGATTCATCAAATGCCTTTGTTCTCATTGCATCGCCTTCAGCAACAAAAACTCTGTTACGGCTGTTAACGCTTCTGCCCATTATAAAGTATGCTGTAACAGCCTTTTTTCCGTCAGCACTTTTGCCTATAATTATTCCTCTTCCGTGGTAGGGGAGAGAATTAAGCTCACATTCAAGTGACTTTATTTCCATCTGAAAAATCCTCCGTTTATTTAATGTAGGTTTTGTTGTTTTCCACAACTATTTTTCCGTCACAGAAAAGCTGAACAGCCTTGGGAAGAATTTTCCACTCAGCCTGCTCCATTATTCTTCTCTGCAATGTTTCGGGGGTCTCATCCTCCAGTACGTCCACTGCCTTTTGTAAAATTATGGGACCTGCATCACATTCTGCAGTTACAAAATGTACGGTGGCGCCCGATACCTTGACACCTTTTTTCAGAGCTTCCTCGTGAACATGTAAGCCGTAATATCCCTTACCGCAGAAGGACGGAATAAGTGCGGGGTGCACATTAATCATTTTATACTGAAAAGCATCGCAGACATTTTCATCGAGGATGGTCATAAAGCCTGCATAAACGATCAGATCCGCCTTTTCTTCCAGCAGCAGATCTCTCATAGCACAGCTGTATGAAGCAATATCCGCATAATCTTTTCTTATAAGTGTTCTTGTTTTAATGCCGTTTTCTTCTGCACGGGTGAGTGCATATGCATCGGCTTTAGAAGCGATTACACATGTGATTGAGCCTTCGCCCAGCTCACCTCTTTTTTCGGCATCAATAAGAGCCTGAAGATTTGTTCCTCCGCCTGAAACAAGAACTGCAATTCTTTTACTCATTACAGAAGCACCTTCTCTTCGCCTTCGATGATTTCACCGATAACATAGGCGTCAATGCCGTTTTCCTTAAGAATTGAGAGAGAAAGCTCTACTTCGTCAGCGGGAACAACGATGCTCATACCGACACCCATATTGTAGGTGTTATACATATCTCTTTCGGGAATATTGCCCCACTTTGCAATTACATCAAATATGGGAAGCACCTTTATTGCAGATTTGTTAATTTTTGCACAGAGTCCGTCGGGAATGCTTCTGGGAATGTTTTCATAGAAGCCGCCGCCTGTGATGTGGGAAATGCCCTTAACCTTAACCTTCTCAATAAGAGCAAGAACGGGCTTTACATAAATCTTTGTGGGAACAAGAAGAGCCTCTGCAATGCTCTTTCCTCCAAGCTCTTCGCGGGCAACATAAAGCTCGGGATTGTTATTATCAATGTCAAAAACCTTACGGCAAAGGCTGAAGCCGTTGGAATGAATACCTGTTGAGGGAAGGGCGATAACAACGTCGCCGGCAGCCATCTTGCTGTTGTCAATCATCTTAGGCTTATCAACAACACCTACAGCAAAGCCTGCAAGGTCGTAATCCTCTTCGGGCATAAGACCGGGATGCTCTGCAGTTTCACCGCCGATGAGAGCAGCGCCTGACTGTACACAGCCTTCAGCAACGCCGCCAACAATTTCAGCAATCTTTTCGGGGGTGTTTTTGCCGCAGGCAATATAGTCAAGGAAGAATAAGGGCTTTGCACCTACACAGATGATGTCATTTACACACATAGCAACAGCATCAATGCCGATAGTGTCGTGCTTGTCCATAAGAATAGCAAGCTTAACCTTTGTACCGCAGCCGTCAGTACCGGATACGGTAACGGGATGCTCCATACCGGCGATACAGCTCAGGTCAAAGCAGCCGCCAAAACCGCCAACCTCGTCAAGACAGCCTTCATTGCGGGTTCTTGCAACGTGCTTTTTCATTAATTCAACAGATTTGTAACCTGCAGTAATATCAACACCTGCAGCTGCATAGCTGGCAGAAAAAGAATTTTTATGATCCATTTTACATTCTCCTGTATTGTTTTTTTATTCTTTGCCGTTCCAGCAATAGGTACAGAGCTTTTCTGCGGGAATGCCTATTGCTTCTATGAGACCTTCCAGAGTCTGGAACTCCAGAGATGCAAAGTGAAGTTTATTGCTTATTGTCAGTCTTAATTTACGTCCTCTTTCGGTTGAGGGATCGGAATATTCGTCAAGGTGCTTCAGTCCCTCATCACCCTCGAGCTCGTATACGGTGCTTCTTGTTATAAGCTCCATATCGTTTGTGGCTCTCGAGAAATTAAGGTATTTACAGCCGTACATAATGGGAGGACAGGCTGAGCGCATATGAACTGACTTTGCGCCGTTATCATAGAGGAAATCAACGGTTTCGCGCAGCTGTGTGCCTCTTACGATTGAGTCGTCAACAAAAAGAAGATTTTTGTCCTCAATAAGCTCGTGTACGGGAATCTGCTTCATTTTTGCAATTCTGTTTCTTTCCTTCTGATTTGAAGGGGTAAAGCTTCTGGGCCAGGTGGGGGTGTATTTTATAAAGGGTCTTGCAAAGGGGATGTGGCTTTCGTTTGCATAGCCTATTGCGTGAGGAGTACCTGAATCAGGAACACCGCCTACATAATCAATATCTTTGCAAAGTCCGTTTTTTGCATCATTTCTTGCAAGAACCTCACCGTTTTTGTAACGCATTATTTCAACATTGACACCCTCATAGGTGGATGTTGAATAACCGTAATAGGTCCATAAAAATGAGCATATGCGCATTTCCTTTCTCGGAGGAGAAAGCTGAGTAACACCCTCTGCCGTAATCTCTACTATTTCTCCGGGACCCAATTCCCTGTAATCGGAATATCCCAGTTTTTTGTAAGCAAAGGATTCGAATGCGGCACAGTAACCGTCTTCGCTTTTGCCGAGAATTACGGGGATTCTGCCCATTTTGTCACGGGCGGCAATTATTGCGCCGTCATCCTTGAGAAGCATAATGTTTGCTGTACCCTCGATGGAATCCTGTGCAAAGGTGATGCCTTCCACGAAATTGCTTTTCTGATTAATGAGAGCTGCTACAAGCTCCGTTGAATTAACAGCACCGCCTGTCATTGCACCGAAGTGACCGCTTGAAAAGGTGAGATACTGTTTTATAAGTGCTTCGGCATTGTTGATGATTCCGATTATGCAAATAGCATAAGTTCCGAGATTTGAACGTATGAGAAGAGGCTGAGGCTCGCTGTCATTGATACAGCCTATAGCCGAGGAGCCTGTCATTTCATCAAAAATATCTTCAAATTTTGTTCTGAAGGGAGAATTCTGAATGTTGTGAATTACCCTTTGCAGACCGATTTTTTTATCGAATGCTGCCATACCGCCGCTTTTTGTGCCCAGATGTGAATGGTAATCCGTACCGAAAAACACATCGCTCATAGCGTCATCCTTGCAGGCAGCGCCGAAAAATCCGCCCATAATATTCCTCCTTCATTAAGTTTGTTTTTTACTGATTAAAGCTGAGAAAGAACGTTTTTGTCCTTTTCGAGAACAACTGCCGCAGCAGATTTTCTTTTTGCATCAAGCTTTTCTGCCAGAGCCTTGTCTTCCACTGCAATTATTTGTGCAGCAAGAAGCGCCGCATTTGCACCGCCGTTTATTGCAACGGTAGCAACGGGAATGCCGGGAGGCATCATAACTGTTGACAAAAGTGCATCCATTCCGTCGAGAACAGATGATTTGCAGGGAATACCGATAACGGGAAGGGTAGTGTTAGCGGCAACTGCACCTGCCAAGTGGGCAGCCATACCTGCAGCGCAGATTATTGCGCCGAAGCCGTTTTCTCTTGCATTAAGTGAAAAATCTCTGGCTTCTTCGGGGGTACGGTGAGCCGAATATATATGTACCTCAAAGGGTATATCAAGCTCTTTTAATGTGTCTGTTGCTTTTTTTATGATGGGAAGATCAGAGTCACTTCCCATAACAATTCCGACTTTCTTCATTTTTTTACCTCCTTTTTCAATGAAAAACAAAAAAAGGGCACAATTACCTTGTAAGTAAATGTGCCCAGACGGTCGGGTTAAATTTCTGCTCTGCTCCTCTGTGGTGCTCCACATAAATCCGTCAGTTGCAAAGCATTATTAATACAATATTTATTTTAACATAAATACTGAATTCAGTCAAGGCACGAAACAAATATAGGTGTCAGTTTTTGCCGGTCTGTCTTTCACAGTAAATGCATCTGTAGATACCGTTTTCGGGATCTGTGAGGCGGAATTTATGTTCAAGCTCCTGCTCGGTTGATGTGATGCATTTGCTGTTGTCGCAGCGAAGCGTATTGTCGATGACAAAGTCTGTTTCCTGATGATAAACGCTGTCCTTTTCTGCTTCCTGGAGCAGCTTAAGAATCAGTGCCATTCTTATATATTTGCCGTTGAGTGCCTGCTTGAAATAACATGCTCTGGGGTCTTTGTCAACCCCGACGCTTATTTCATTTACACGGGGAAGGGGATGCATAATTGTAAGCGAAGCCTTCGCGTGAGCAAGCTTATCTGTGTCAAGGCAGTAGGAATCCTTAAGCTTGAGATATTCGTCAAAATCGGAAAATCTTTCCTGCTGAATTCTTGTCATGTAAAGAATATCAAGTTCGGGAAGTGCTTCTTCAAGACTGTGTGTTTCGTAGAAGGCTCCTTCTTTAAGATACTTTTTCTTTATGTTTCCGGGAAGACGAAGCTCTGTAGGGGATATAAGCACTACATTAATGTCTTCATATCGGGAAAGTGCTTCAATAAGAGAGTGAACGGTTCTTCCGTAACGCAGATCTCCGCAGAAGCCGATGGTAAAGCCTCCGAGCTTACCCTTTTCACGGTGTATTGTGAGAAGGTCGGTAAGAGTCTGTGTGGGATGATTGTGTCCGCCGTCACCTGCATTGATAACCGGAACCTCTGCATTTTCAGCCGCAACAAAGGGCGCACCCTCCTTGGGATGGCGCATTGCAATTATGTCCGCATAACTGCTTATTACCTTTGCTGTATCTGCGACACTTTCTCCTTTTGCTGCAGATGAGCTTGTTGCCTCCGAAAAGCCGAGAACACTTCCTCCCAGCTCAAGCATTGCTGCTTCAAAGCTGAGTCTTGTTCTTGTTGAGGGCTCATAGAAAAGTGTTGCAAGCTTCTTTCTTTTACACTTTTCTGCATACTTGTCAGGATTTTCTATAATATCCTTTGCACAGTCGATAAGCTCGTCTATTTCGGTGACGGATAAATCAAAAATGCTTATGAGACTTCTCATTTACACCCGTTTCCTTTCTTCTTACGCTTTTGCGCCGTTAATTTCAAGGTAAGCCTTGATACGGTCAACATTTTCCTTGTTTGCGGGGTCTTCTTCAAGATATTCGATAATGTCATATACATCAACAACCGAGTATACGGGGAAGCCAAATTCTTCGCCTACCTCTGCCATAGCAGATTTGTCAGTCTGTCCCTTTTCTTTTCTGTCAACCATAACGAAGCATGCAGCAACCTTTGTGTCCTTGAGAGAGGAGAGTATTGCCATGCTTTCTCTGATAGCGGTACCTGCAGTGATAACATCCTCAACAATAACGATTTCTTCGCCTGCCTGGGGCTTGTAGCCTACGAAAACACCGCCCTCACCGTGATCCTTTTCTTCCTTTCTGTTGAAGAAGAAGGGAACATCAAGGTTTTCCTTTGAAAGAGCACAAGCAACGGAAACTGCAATCGGAATACCCTTGTATGCGGGACCGTAAAGAACAGTTCTTTTGTTGCCGATCTTTTCAAAGTAAGCCTTTGCGTAAAATTCACCGAGCTTTGAAATCTGATCGCCTGTTTTAATGTCGCCTGCATTTATGAAATAAGGAATCTTTCTTCCGCTTTTTGCTGTGAAATCACCGAACTTGAGAACACCTGCGCCCTCAAGAAACTTTATAAATTCTCTTTTGTAGCTTTCCATAATTAATCTCCTTAACCAACAAATTCTTTAACGCATCTTCTGTATGCTGCAACGGGATCCTCGGCACCTGTGATAGGTCTTCCCACAACAATGTAGTCAGAGCCGATAAGCTTTGCCTGCTCGGGTGTCATAACTCTCTTCTGATCGCCGATTTCTCCGTCAGCAAAACGTACACCGGGAGTAACTGTTACAAAATCCTTACCGCAGACGCCGTGAACCTTTTCTGCCTCAAGGGGAGAGCATACAACACCGTCAAGTCCTGCCTTTTTTGCGTTTTCAGCATAATGCATAACAACCTTGTCGATGGGTTCCTTAATGAGAAGGTCATTTTCCATAGCTTCCTGATCGGTGGAAGTAAGCTGAGTAACAGCTATAAGGATGGGACGTGTGCCGTCTTCTCTGGTTAAGCCTTCAATTGCTGCCTCCATCATTCTGATTGTACCGGAAGCGTGAAGGTTTGTCATATCTACATCAAGACCTGAAAGAACAGCCATTGATTTCTTTACTGTGTTGGGAATATCGTGAAGCTTGAGGTCAAGGAAAATCTTGTGTCCTCTTGCTTTGATTTCTTTAACAATTTCGGGACCTGCGCCGTAGAAAAGCTCCATTCCTATTTTTACGAAAGGCTTCTCCTCAGTGAAAAGATCAAGAAAACTCATAACCTTTTCCTTGCTGGGGAAATCACATGCGATAATTACGTCTTTGCCCATTACTTTGCTCCTCCTATTATATCTGAAAGTGAATTTATTCCGTATTTTTCCATTACCCTCGGAAGATCATTTATTATATCTCTTGAGGCAAAGGGATCTACTAAGTTCTGTGCGCCGATTTCAACTGCTGTGGCACCTGCAAGCATAAGCTCGATTACGTCCTCAGCCTTTGAAACACCACCCATACCTACTATGGGGATATTTACGGCATTTGCTACCTGATAAACCATTCTCACAGCCACAGGGAATATTGCACTGCCGGAAAAACCGCCCATTTTGTTTGCTATAACAGGCTTTTTTGTCTTAAGGTCAATTCTCATTCCCAGAAGTGTGTTTATAAGGCTTATACCGTCTGCCCCTGCTTCTTCACAAGCCTTTGCAATGCTTACGATGTCTGTTACATTGGGGGACAGCTTTATGATTACAGGCTTGGTTGTTACCTTTTTGACTGCCTTTGTAACTTCAGCTGCAGCTTCCGGAGATGTTCCGAAGCTCATACCGCCGCCGTGCACATTGGGGCAGCTGACATTAACTTCAAGCCAGCCTACTTCTTCGCATTTATCAAGCTTTTCACATGTGTATGCATAGTCCTCAATTGAGAAACCGCTGACATTTGCCATTACCTTTTTGTGAAAAACCTCTCTCATTTTAGGTAATTCTTCTGAAATTACCTTTTCGACACCGGGATTCTGAAGACCTACGGCATTTATCATACCTGCTGTGCATTCTGCAATTCTCGGTGTGGGATTTCCGAATCGGGGATCTCGGGTTGTTCCCTTGAAGGAGAATGTTCCGAGAATATTGATATCGTAAAGCTCGGCAAACTCATATCCGTAGCCGAAGGTACCGCTTGCGGGGATAACGGGATTGTCAAGGGTTATTCCGCAAAGGTTGACGCTCATTTTTCCCATATTATCTCCTCCTTCTTAAGGACAGGACCGTCCTTACAGATTCTCTTGTTGCCGTAAAGTGTCTTGCATGAGCAACCCATACAAGCTCCGAAGCCGCAGCCCATTCTTTCCTCGAAGCTGAACTGGCCTTCAATTGCGGTTGCATTGTAAAGTGCCTTAAGCATAGGCTCGGGACCACAGGTATAGAAGTATGTTGCGTCGCTGTATTTTTCAAGAGCATTTGTTACAAAGCCCTTTACTCCGCGGCTGCCGTCAACTGTTGTTACCGTAATATCGCAGCCGATAGAGGCGAATTCTTTATCAAAGAATACCTCGCTTTCGGTATTGAAGCCGAGAATAACGCTGACTTTTTTGCCCTCACCGATAAGCTTTTTTGCAAGCATATAAAGGGGAGGAACACCTACACCGCCGCCGACTAAAAGCACATTTTCTCCTGAAAGGGAGGTGTCATAGCCGTTGCCGAGACCGGTGAGAATATCAAGTGTGCCTTCCTTCATTTCCTTCATCTGTTCGGTACCGATGCCTACAACCTTGTAGATGATTGTAAGAATATCGCCTTCAACATCGTTTACTGAAATGGGACGTCTGAGATAAAGACCGTCAAGCTTGATGTTTACAAACTGACCGGGACAGGTTATTTCTGAAGTGTCACCCTGAAGACGCATAAGATATACGTCTTTAGTCAGGGGACGGTTCTCGATTATCTTAAATAAGCTCTGTTTCATTTTTTCTCCTTAAGCATCGATCGTGGAGATGCAAAGTGTTGTTTCTTCAAGAACATCAAGAAGAACCTTAACTGTATCAAGTGCAGTGAAGAGGGTTATATTGTTCTCTGTTGCATATCTTCTTATTTCGTGACCGTCGCTGAGAGGTCCTGATGAGCCGATATCTCTTGTGTTGATAACGTAAGCGATATGTCCCTGACGGATAGCATCAATAATTTCTGTGCTGCCTTCGCTTATCTTCTTGTGTACGTGTGTTCTTATACCGTGGGATTTAAGGAATTCTGCAGTACCCTCTGTTGCTTCAATGTTGAAGCCCAGGTTGTAGAATCTTCTTATAAGGGGAAGTGCTTCCTCCTTGTCTTTATCGGCAATTGTAGCAAATACGGTGCCGTAGTTCTGAAGCTTTGTGCCTGCTGCCTGAAGAGCCTTGTAAACTGCACGGTAGAGTTTGTCGTCATAACCGATTGCTTCACCGGTGGACTTCATTTCAGGGGACAGGTAAGCATCAAGTCCGCTGATTTTTGAGAATGAGAATACAGGAACCTTTACGTACCATCTCTTCTTTTCTTCGGGATAAATTCCGAAGATGCCCTGCTCTTTAAGAGTCTTACCCATAATTACTTCGGTTGCAATGTCTGCAAGTGAATAGCCTGTTGCCTTTGAAAGGAAAGGAACGGTTCTTGAAGAACGGGGGTTAACCTCGATGATATATACGTCGTCATTGTCATCAACAATGAACTGAATGTTGTAAAGTCCTATAATTCCGATACCGAGACCAAGCTTCTTTGCGTACTGTAAAATTGTTCCTTTAACCTTGTCTGATACAGAGAATGTGGGATAAACACTGATTGAGTCGCCGGAGTGAATACCGGTTCTTTCAATAAGCTCCATAATGCCGGGAACGAATACGTCAATGCCGTCGCAGATAGCATCAACCTCAACCTCGCGGCCCTGGATATATTTATCAACAAGAACGGGCTTGTCCTCGTCAATTTCAACTGCAGTCTTGTGATAGTGTCTTAACTGCTCCTCGTTGGCAACAATCTGCATTGCGCGTCCGCCGAGAACAAAGGAAGGACGTACGAGAACGGGATAACCGATTTCAGAAGCTGCTGCGATGCCGTCTTCCAGCTTTGTGACTGCCTTGCCCTTTGCACGGGGAATATTAAGCTCATTGAGAAGATTTTCGAAAGCATTACGGTCTTCTGCACGGTCAATAGCAGCACAGTCAGTACCGATGATTTTTACACCGCGGTCGAAAAGAGGCTGAGCAAGGTTGATAGCAGTCTGACCGCCCAGGGAAGCGATAACACCTTCGGGCTTTTCAAACTCTATGATATTCATAACATCTTCGGGAGTAAGAGGCTCGAAATAAAGCTTGTCCGCTGTTGTGTAGTCGGTTGATACGGTTTCGGGATTGTTGTTTATGATAATTGCTTCATAGCCAGCATTTTTGATTGTCATAACAGCATGAACGGTAGAGTAGTCGAATTCAACACCCTGACCGATACGGATGGGACCTGCGCCGAGAACAATAATTTTCTTTTTGTCAGTCAGACGTGAAGCATTTTCACCTGTGTAAGAGGAATAGAAGTAAGGAATGTATGCATTTGTGTGACAGGTATCTACCATCTTGAATACGGGGAAGAGATTAAGCTCCTTGCGCATATTGTAAACATCAAGCTCTGTGCACTTCCACAGGCGTGCGATATATTTGTCGCCGAAGCCCATCTTCTTTGCAGCAGTAAGAATTTCCGCATCCTTGCGTACACGCAGCTGCTCTTCCATGTCGATTATGTTTTTGAATGCCTGAAGGAAGTAAGGAGTAATCATGGTGATTTCGTGAATTTTTTCAAGAGAAACACCGTGATAGATAAGCTCTGCAATTGCAAAGATGTTATCAGCGCGGAACTCGGAGATGTATTCAAGAAGTTCTTCAACGCTCATATTGTCAAATTTGGGAAGGTGTATATGGTCAGCACCGATTTCAAGAGAACGGATACCCTTGAGAAGAGCTTCCTCGAGATTTGAACCGATACCCATTATTTCGCCTGTTGCTTTCATCTGAGTTCCCAGCTTGTTTGTTGCAGAAACAAATTTATCGAAGGGGAAACGGGGTAATTTTGCAATAACATAGTCAAGTCTGGGCTCGAAAGCAGCATTCGTATTTGCAATCTGAATATCTTCAAGAGCCATACCTACGGCGATTTTTGCAGTTACACGGGCAATGGGATAGCCTGAAGCCTTTGAAGCGAGCGCGGATGAACGGGAAACTCTGGGGTTAACCTCGATAAGATAGTATTCTGATGTGTGGGGATTAAGTGCAAACTGAACATTGCAGCCGCCTTCAATCTTAAGCTCCTTGATAAGCTTGATTGCTGAATCATTCAGCATCTTTTCGTCTTCCTTGCTGAGTGTCATAATGGGAGCTACAACACAGGAGTCACCGGTATGAACACCGACGGGGTCAATGTTTTCCATACCGCAGATGGTGATTGCATGGTCATTGGAGTCGCGCATAACCTCGAACTCAATTTCCTTATAGCCCTTAACACTCTTTTCAATAAGAACCTGATGAACAGGGGAGAGCTTGAATGCATTTGTTCCGATAATAACAAGCTCTTCTTCGTTGTAAGCAAAGCCGCCGCCGGTGCCGCCGAGAGTAAAAGCGGGACGAAGAACAACGGGATAACCGATTCTTGCTGCAGCTTCCTTTGCCTCTTCAAGAGAATATGTGATTTCGGAGGGAATTGTAGGCTCACCAACAGACTGGCAAAGTTCTTTAAAGAGCTCGCGGTCCTCTGCGCGTTCGATACTTTCCTTGCTTGTGCCGAGGAGTTCAACTCCGCATTCTTTTAAAATACCCTTTTCCTCAAGCTGCATTGCGAGGTTAAGACCTGTTTGTCCACCGATACCGGGAACAATAGCGTCAGGACGCTCATATCTTAAAATCTTTGCAATATATTCGAGTGTCAAGGGCTCCATATAAACCTTGTCAGCAATAGTAGTGTCGGTCATAATAGTTGCAGGGTTTGAGTTGCAAAGAACTACCTCATAACCTTCTTCTTTAAGGGCTAAACAAGCCTGTGTACCCGCATAGTCAAACTCAGCTGCTTGACCGATAACTATAGGACCTGAACCTATAATCAAAATTTTCTTTAAATCTGTTCTCTTTGCCATTTTTCTTCCTCCGTTATATATTAAAGTTTGTTGTAAACTGTTTTACCGTTACATACTGTTAATTTGCAAACACCGAAAAGCTTTTCGTTTTCAAAAGGTGTTGCTTTTCCCTGTGACAAGAAATCGTCGGGGTTTACTGTGTATTCTTCATTTAAATCGAAAATACATATATCTTCTGTTTTGTCAAGTCCGAAACGTTTTCTTGGATTAATGCTCAAAACCTCTACGAGTTTTTCAAGGGTTATGATTCCTGTTTTAACAAGGTGTGTATAAACCACAGAAAACGCAGTTTCAATTCCAACCACACCCATAAGGCTTTTGTCTAAGCCTTTTGATTTTTCTTCCGCACTGTGAGGTGCATGGTCGGT
>JAZRTO010000039.1:0-2845 GCA_045652065.1 Acutalibacteraceae bacterium | reverse complement strand
CAGGCTCTCTCGGTGATGTTATGAAGGAATCCGTACGTACAGCCGTAAGCTACGTCAGAAGCCGTGCAGATAAATTCGGTATCAATCCCGATTTCTATAAGGAAAACGATATTCACGTGCATTTCCCCGAGGGGGCAGTGCCCAAGGACGGTCCCAGCGCAGGTGTTACCGTTACAACCGCTCTTGTGTCTGCGCTTACCGGCAGAAAGGTAAAGGGAAGTGTTGCAATGACGGGTGAAGTAACCCTTACGGGCAGAGTTCTTCCCATAGGCGGTCTTCGTGAAAAATCAATGGCGGCCTACAGAGAGGGTATTTCCACGGTAATTATCCCGGCAGGCAATGCCCCCGACCTTCAGGAGGTAGACGATGCCGTAAAGAAAAAGGTGCAGTTCATCCCCGTTAAGAATGTTGATGAGGTAATTGATATTGCACTTTCCCCCGAAACCCGTCACAAAAAGGCAATGACCCCCGAAAAGGAAGTAAAGGAAAAGAAGAACGGAGGAGAAATCCGTCTTCCTAAAAATAACCGCGCTGAAATTTCCTGCAAGGAGGCAGAATAAGAAATGAATATAAATAATGTTAAATTTGAAGCATCCTTCGGTACAGCCGCACAGCTTCGTGCTTCCGATTTGCCCGAAATAGTGTTTGCAGGAAAGTCAAATGTAGGTAAATCCTCCCTTATAAACAAGTTCTTCAACAGAAAAAATCTTGCCCGTGTGTCGGGTGTACCCGGTAAAACCACAACAATCAACTTCTTTACTGTTGACGGTATCCGTATGGCAGACCTTCCCGGCTACGGCTATGCAAAACGTGCCGACAACGAAAGAAGACGCTGGGGCGAGCTAATGGAGGCTTACTTCGCAACAGACCGCAATATAAAGCTTGTTGTTCAGCTTCTTGATATGCGCCACGAGCCTACAGAAGACGACAAAACAATGCTGGGCTTTCTTCACGAGGCAGGCTTTCCCTTTGTGTGTGTTCTTACAAAGTGCGACAAGCTCAACAAGTCAGAGCGTCTTGCCCGTCGTGAGGCATTCTCCGAAAATGAGTTCTTAAAGCCTGCTGTGAAAATAATCGAAGCCTCCGCTCAGAACGGCGAGGGTATGGCAGAGCTTAAGGAAGTAATTGAAAAGGCTGCTGCAGACGAGCTTTTCCCCGAAGAAGTCGCTCCCTCAGAACCCGCTCCCGCAGTTGTAAAAGCCGTAAGAAAGAAAGTGTAAATTTGCGGAATAAAGAAAATAAACACCTCGGAATTGAAATAGATCCCGTGCTTCACAGAAAGCTGAAATCAGTTGCAAAATATGAAGGTCGGTCTGTTAACGGTCAGGTGTTGTATCTTGTTCGTCAATGCATAAAGCAGTTTGAAGAAGAAAACGGAATTATAGAGGATGCAGAATAAAACAATCTCAGGCTAAAAAACGAGCCTGAGATTATTTTTTTGCAAATTTTTCATATTTTCGGTCTTTTATTTTCCGAAATGATGTGTTATTATATAAAAGATATTATGAAAAAGGAGATAAGGTTTATGAATAACTTTCTTCACAAGCTTTTCGGTACAACTCCCGGACAGGGTGTTCAGCCTAAGGAAGCTATTGCTTATTCAGTGGCAGGCTTTGGCCAGAACTTCATTTGTACCATTATCGGTTCCTACATAACCGTATTTATGACAGATGCACTTCTTTTCGGTGCTGACGGTGTTATGGTCGGCGGTGTCAGCGGTGCAATTGCAGTTGCAATTCTTATGCTCGGCGCTCGTGTATTTGATGCCTTCAATGACCCCATTATGGGTAGCGTTGTTGATAAGACCCGTACAAGATGGGGTAAGTGTCGTTCCTACCTTAAGTGGATGGCTATTCCCAACGGTATTATGACAATTCCCTGCTTCCTTCCCATATTCAGTGCAGAGAATATCTACAACGGCACACAGACAACAATTGCATTCACAACAATCGGTGCTATTTATGTTCTCTGGAGTGTTGCTTACACAATCGCAGACGTTCCTTACTGGGGACTTTCCACCTGCCTTACCAACAATACAGAAACAAGAGGTCAGATTCTTACTGTTGCCCGTATGTTCTGTACTGTAGGTGCAGGTATCGTTACAATTTTTGTTCCCATGATTACAGGTGAGCTTACAAAGCAGTACAAGTATGCTGATACTGCAGAAGACCTTGCTCTTATTGCAGCGGATAAGGCTGATGCAATTGCAAATATGGTTGCAAATCAGGGTATTGATGCAGAAGCTGCTGCAAGAACCTTCCTCGGTACTGTTAAGCAGGGTATGGAAATTCAGAATGCAGACACTCTCAAGTGGATTTATTTCGTATGTGCAGTAGTTCTCGTTGTTGCAGCTATTCCTATGTTCTTCTACGGCTTCAAGAACACAACAGAGCGTTTTACCTCAGACGAAGAGGCTCCCTCCTTCGGTCATAACCTTAAGCTCCTTTTCAAGAATAAAGAGCTTCTTCTTATTGTTCTTTCCGGTATTCTCGGCGGTGCAAGAATGGTTTACTCTTACACAGGCGGTCTTTACTTTGCAAAGTACATTCTTCAGAATGAAGGACTTTACGGTATCATCACACTTCTTGTTGTTCCCGGCGGTCTTGTTGCATCCATCCTTGTTCCCTGGATGTCAAAGAAGTTCACAAAGAAGTGGTCATACATTGCAGTTCACCTCTTCGGCGGTGTTGTAATGGCAATTATGTACTTTGTAGGCTACGATGCTCCCTGGAAGATGGCTGTATGTGCTATCGGTCTTGTGCTTCTCGGTATTCCTCAGGGTGTTAACAACATCATTACTTATGCTATGATCGGTGATACAGTTGACTATCTCGAATGGAAGACA
>JAZRTO010000038.1:0-8130 GCA_045652065.1 Acutalibacteraceae bacterium | reverse complement strand
GGCCAAAGTTGCCGTAAGTAACCTTATTGCCACGATGTGCAGCGCCCTTAAGGCGACCTCTCTGCTGTCTGCGGTATTTAACGCGCTTAGGCAATAACATTTTTAAGCCCTCCTGTCTCTTCTTTTCTTAGTGGCGGTTTCATGAAGAACTTCGCCCTTATAAATCCAAACCTTAACACCGATACGGCCGTAGGTTGTCTTAGCTTCTGCAAAGCCGTAGTCAATGTCAGCTCTGATTGTCTGAAGCGGAATAGTACCTTCCTTGTATGTCTCGGAACGAGCAATTTCTGCACCGCCGAGTCTGCCGCCGCACTGAATCTTGATACCTGCTGCACCAAGTCTCATTGTGCTGCCGATTGCCTGCTTAACTGCACGACGGAAGGAAACTCTCTTTTCAAGCTGCATAGCAATCTTTTCTGCTACAAGCTGTGAATTGAGGTCAGGCTGCTTGATTTCGATGATGTTGATGAAAACATCCTTGCCTTCGCCAAGCATCTTCTTGCAAGTTGCCTTAATCTTTTCGATTTCTGCGCCGCCCTTACCGATAACCATACCGGGCTTTGCGCAATGGATATTGATACGAACTCTCTTGGGGTCGCGTTCAATTTCAATTTTGGGAACACCTGCGGAGCTAAGTGCGTTAAGGAGATACTCACGAACATTGTAGTCAGCTACAAGAGTATCGCCGAATGTTGACTTACCTGCATACCAGCGAGATTCCCAATCCTTAATGACACCGATTCTTAAACCGGTAGGATTAATTTTCTGTCCCATTGTATAATTCCTCCTCCCCGATTATTCCATTTCCTTGAGAACAAGGTTAATGTGAGATGTCTTCTTGTTGATTCTGTAAGCTCTGCCGTGTGCTCTGGGTCTGATTCTCTTGAGAGTGGGACCCTGAGAAACTGAACATTCAGCAACATAAAGTCTTGTGACATCCATATCAAAATTGTTTTCCGCATTTGCTACTGCGGACTTAAGAAGCTTTGCAACGGGTTCACACGCAGCCTTGGGTGTGAACTTAAGGATTGCCATAGCTTCGTCAGCGGGCTTGTTTCTGATAAGGTCGAGAACGATCTTAACCTTACGGGGAGCTATACGCTCAAAAGTCGCTTTTGCTCTTGCTTCCATTGTTTACACTCCTTTCGGCTTATTTACCGTTATTTGATGTCTTTGATCCTGCATGACCCTTGAAGGTTCTTGTAGGAGCGAACTCACCTAATTTGTGACCAACCATATCTTCTGTTACATATACGGGAACGTGCTTACGTCCGTCATGTACGGCAAAGGTGTGACCAACAAACTCAGGGAAGATTGTGGAGCTGCGGCTCCAAGTCTTAAGGACGATTTTTTCGCCGTTTTCGTTCATTTTAATGACTCTTTCGAGAAGCTTAGGCTGCACGAAAGGTCCTTTTTTAGTACTTCTGCCCATTATTTATTGCTCCTTTCCGTTTATTTAGCATTAGCGCGTCTTACGATAAGCTTATCTGACTGCTTATGCTTTGCACGAGTCTTATAACCGAGAGCAGGCTTGCCCCAGGGAGTAACAGGACCGGGACGACCGATGGGTGACTTACCTTCACCACCACCGTGGGGGTGATCACAGGGGTTCATAACTGAACCGCGGACTGTGGGACGGATACCCATATGACGTGTACGACCTGCCTTACCGATCTTAACGTTGAGGTGATCTTCGTTACTTACTGTTCCGATTGTTGCCATGCAGTCAACGGGAACGTTACGAAGCTCGCCTGAGGGAAGACGAAGGAGAGCATACTTTCCTTCCTTAGCCATAAGCTGTGCTGCGTTACCTGCGCTTCTTGCAAGCTGACCGCCGCGGCCGGGATAAAGCTCAACATTGTGAACGAATGTACCTGTGGGGATGTTCACAAGAGGAAGTGCATTACCAACCTTGATGTCTGCTGCAGCACCGGATACTACAACGTCGCCTACCTTGAGGCCTGAGGGAGCGATAATGTAATTCTTAACACCGTCCTCATACTGGATGAGTGCAATAAATGCTGAACGGTTGGGATCGTATTCAAGTGTAAGTACAGTTGCGGGTACATTTACCTTGTTTCTCTTGAAGTCAATGATTCTGTACTTCTGACGGTTACCGCCGCCGTGATGACGAACGGTGATTCTGCCGTAGCTGTTTCTGCCTGATGTCTTCTTGAGGGGCTCAAGGAGGCTTCTTTCAGGAGCAACCTTAGACAACTGTGAGTAGTTGATTGTTGACATGTTACGGCGACCGTTTGTTGTCGGCTTATAAACCTTTATAGCCATTTTGTTTCACACGCCTTTCATATTATTGAAAAAATTGTGTCCGAATTCCGGAGAGTTTAGCGGCCTGGCTAAACCATACATCGCTGTCCGGAAGGTCTATTAGAACATACCGTCAAAGAACTCGATTGTCTTGGAGTCTTCTGTAAGTGTTACGATTGCCTTTTTCCATGAAGGCTTGTAGCCTTCGAAACGGCCGTAACGGCGGAAATGACCACGAACATTCATTGTGTTGACCTTGTCAACCTTTACGCCGAAAAGCTCTTCAACAGCTTTTGCGATTTCAATCTTGTTAGCATCCTTAGCAACAACGAAGGTGTACTTCTTTTCTGCTGTGCCGAGCATGCTTTCTTCGGTAACTACCGGCTTGAGGATTATATCCTGTGCGAACTTACTCATTATGCATAAACCTCCTCAATCTTTGCTACCGCATCCTTGAGAACTACGATGCTGTCGCAGTTAAGGATGTCATAAACATTGAGAGTGTTAACGAATGTAACGTTTACACCTTCGATGTTACGAGCGCTGCGATAGATAACATCATTCTTTTCAGGAAGAACGATAAGTGTCTTCTTTGCAGCCTTAACAGCTGTAAGAACATTAACAACTTCCTTTGTCTTGATTGCTGCAAGTGTAAGCTCGTCAAGAACGATCATTTCATTTGCTGCAACCTTAGAAGAAAGAGCAGACTTGAGAGCAAGTCTCTTAACCTTCTTATTGATTTCAAATCTGTAGCTACGGGGCTTAGGACCGTGAGCGATACCGCCGTGGTACCACTGAGGAGCTCTTGTTGAACCCTGTCTTGCACGACCGGTTCCCTTCTGTCTCCAGGGCTTCTTACCGCCGCCTGATACTTCAGAACGTGTGAGGGTTGACTGAGTACCCTGACGCTGATTTGCGAGATAGTTTACAACTGCGATGTGCATAGCCGATGTGTTGGGCTCGATAGCAAAAATGCTTTCACAAAGCTCAAGCTCGGATACCTTTGCGCCAGCCATATTTAATACGTCAATTTTAGGCATCTTCTATTCCTCCCTTACGCTTTCTTAACAGCATTTGTGATAACAACATAACCGCCTTTTGCGCCGGGTACAGCGCCTCTTACAGCGATGAGGTTGTTTTCTGCATCTACCTTAACTACGTCCAGATTCTGAACTGTAACCTTTTCAGCACCGAGATGACCGGGCATCTTCTTTCCCTTGAAAACTCTTGAGGGGTCGGAGCATGCGCCCATTGAACCCTGGTGTCTTGCTACGGGACCGGTACCGTGTGATTCTACGAGTCTGCCGAAGTTCCATCTCTTGATTGCGCCTGCGTAGCCTTTACCCTTGCTGGTACCGCTTACGTCTACCTTTTCGCCTGCTGCGAAAATGTCAGCCTTGAGAACATCGCCTACATTCACTGAATCAGTGTCAGCGAGTCTGAACTCCTTGAGAACTTTCTTGGGGGCTACATCAGCCTTTGCGAAGTGACCCTTCATGGGCTTGTTTACGCGATTGACTTTCATGTCGCCGAAACCGAGCTGAACTGCTTTATAGCCGTCCTTCTCTTCTGTCTTCTTCTGTACGACTGCGCAAGGACCAACTTCAAGAACGGTTACGGGAACTACGTTGCCCTTCTCGTCAAAGAACTGAGTCATGCCAATCTTCTTACCGATAAGACCTTTTTGCATTTTGTTTTTTCCTCCTTCAGATTATTGGTCGGCTTGGTGCCGACTTGACCTGCGGTGCTTGCGGACATTGCTGTCCTTTATAAGCTAACCGAAATTACATTACCTTAATTTCGATATCAACGCCGGCGGGAAGCTCGAGATTTGTCAGAGCTTCAGCTGTCTTTGCTGAGGGTCTGATTACATCAATGAGTCTCTTGTGGGTTCTCTGCTCAAACTGTTCACGGGAATCCTTATACTTGTGAACAGCGCGAAGGATAGTAACAACTTCCTTCTCTGTGGGAAGCGGAACGGGACCTGAAACCTGAGCGCCTGTACGCTTTGCAGTTTCAACTATTCTTTCCGCTGCTTTGTCTACGAGTGAATGATCGTAGCCCTTAAGTCTGATTCTGATCTTTTCCTTAACTGCCATTTTAATGCCTCCTTAGAATTTGGCGGGCTGTGCTGTCTGAAAATTTCTACACGGCGCCGGGTTGTTCGCGCCTTCCGATTTTTAAATCCGGAATATTCGCAAGTTATTCCGGACCGAATTACAGAAATTTTCACCGCATAAGTATCGTAGGAGCCCGGTTAAGGCGCAGACTCCCCCCTTGTGCGGTATTACATAATCGCCCGGTTTGAAAATCGGACATACTCCACGGAAATTTCCTGCGTCGAGCGCAGCCACCTCCCGTATCATCGCATATCATCCTGTTACATTTGGGCATAATAGTCCCTTTTTTAACAGGCAAGATGCATTGTACCATATATTTCTGTAAATTGCAACAATTTTTTGAAAATATTTTCGTAAAAGTTGCTATTTTTTTTGACACTTGCAATAAGTGATTTTTTATACATTTTACAATGAATATACATCGAATATTTGAATATTTATGTACTTTTTTCAGATTTTATGCCGTCCGAAGTCGAAGCTCAACCGATTTTTCACTTCTTCCGTTAAAAAACTGTCATTTTTACACAAAACCGAAAAATATTTAATCCACGTCACCGGGCTATTCCGATATTATACCCCTTCTGACACAGCAGGATAAATAATTTCCTTAATGAGAACATTCATACAGAACCAATTTTCCACAGGCGAAATGTTCTCTCTCTCAGAGCTTTCGGTTGCTGTCACACTTGTAATATTACCGGACATATCGATAAGATATACCCGTCTTATATTCTCCGAAGAAAAATCATTTTCATCATAAAACTCAAACACATAATTCTGACCGGATTCCGGAACTGAATATACAGCCACAAGAAGCTCTGCAGCAATTCCCTTTTCCTTATTTACTATCCTTATAAACTCATTTTCAGAATTCTTGTCAGTTACCATGGTGCCGTTCTTATCAGGCATTGATATGCTGAGTTCGATTTCATCAGAAGGCTGCTGTACTGTCGTTTTTTCTTCCGTTGAAGTAACTTCCTGAGCTCCTGTGTTTTCTTCTGCAAAAGAAGTCTCCTGCACAGTGACTGTGTTTTCACCTGCAGATTTTTCTTCCGTTATACTTTCAGTAAACTCAGAAGGCTCAGACAATGCTATATTTTCATCCTCAACAGTACTTTCTTCTGTACACAATTCTGTTGTAGCACCGGCCGTGACATCCTCCGCCACCGTAGCTGATTCTTCAGGTAAAGTCTGTATTATTTCTTCATATGCAGCTGTTGTCTGCGACACAGCAATGCTTTCATCCGAAGCATCAGTCAGCACCGTTTCACTCGTAGAAGCAAAAACATCCGACGTAGCAGCTGCTACTGCTGCGGTTATTCTCTCATCAACAGCTTGCGCAGTCGTTCTCTCCTCCGGGATATGCATAGCACCGCATCCTCCGAAAAGAAACAATATTCCCGCAACAATCAATACTGCCGACTTTTTCATCAGCCGAATCTCCTTTAATAATTAATTACATATTATATATAGGAATAAGCATCACAAATTCAGTCTCTCAGGAAAAATAGCAGCCCGACAGAAGCATTCCATCGGGCTTAATTTTAACAATACGGCAAAACGATTTATGCACCTGTTATTATAGAGAGAACAGAACTGGTAGCATCATCAGAAAGAATAGCAATTACACTGTCTGTAAGAGATGATATTATCGCATTAATATCTCCTGCGGTAACACCTGCAAGTGCAGCAATAATACCGGTGAACACATCGGAAGCACCGCGGATAGAAGACATATCACCATTACGGAGTGTCTCGATAACGCCGTTAAAAGCATCAGTTATAGCCTGAGCGTCAAAACCGAGATTGGCAATTGTCTGTATTAAGGTATTAAGCATAGAATTACGCCTCCGCCATAAACTTTATACAGTTTTGATGATAACACACGGGAATTTGCTTATTATTCCTTTTTAGAATTATAGATATTTTTTATATTATTTTTTACCAAATTGTTAACATTTTCTTTTTTGAAAATTAAACAGCATTATTTTCAGTAGTGCTTTCCTGCACTTCTGAATTTTCTTCATCGTGAACATCCTTAAAAACCCGTATCAAGCCGGCATCATTGAATACCTTCACAAGAATCACTATAAAGGGCAGTATAAAGAATCCCAGAACACCCATAGTCTTTGATCCTACGTACATAGCGATGATGGTTGCTATAGGAGGAAGACCGACCTGCCCCGCAACAAGCTTAGGCTCTATTATCTGTCTTATTACAAGGATAAGCACATACAACACAAGCAGTCCTATACCCAGTCCAATATTACCTGTGATAAAAGATATAACGGACCAGGGCAGAAGCACAGTACCGGTGCCGAGCACAGGAATAATATCAATTAAAGCAATGCCGAATGCAATAAATATAATGTAAGGATTATTAAAGACACCGATAAATTTAAGAATGTAAAAGCCTACGGTGAGCTCAAAGGTTGTAATCAGAATAATAAGGCAGTATGCCTTTACCATTTTAACAAGAGAGCTGACACCAAGGTGCCAGGCATATGCAATTTTCTCTGCACGCTCACGGCTTATCTGCTTCACAAAGAATCGTTTTATCTTCTCATAGTCGGAAGAAATAAACACGGTAGAAATCACAAATATTACAAAAGCAATAAAAAGTGAGGGGATTTTTCCGACTGTTCCGGTTATTACCTCGGAGCCCTTGGAAAGAATTTCAGACCAGTTTATCCGTGATGTATCAATAGTAATATCCTTGAAGCCGTTTCTGATTATATTGTCAAAGAAAAGTGTTACATTTTCATGAAGCGTTCCTCTTACAGCCTCAGGCAAAAAAGCAGTAGAATCAAGAATCCATAGCTTCAGGTCATTCACAAGACCGGTAATATTATTCAGCTGAGCTACTGAGTAATCATAAAAGCCGCTGAAGGTCTCAAAAACCTCCATTCCGATAAGGAAGAATACGGCAGCAATAATCAGAACCAGAAGCACAACAAAGGCAGAACTGAGCCAGGAGCGTTTCAGGGGCGTTCTTTTGGTAATCGCCGTAATTGGGCGATTCAGGACAGCAGCCGCAAAAAAAGCACCGATAAAAGGAACCATAAGCGGCAGCAGCCATTTATACAAAGCAAAGGCAACCGCTGCAATCAATGCAAAATAAGAAGTATTAATAAGCACCTTACGTCGCTTTTCGACAACAGAATTCATACAATCACCTCATTTTAATATATGTCAATATGGTATATAAGCAACCTTTATGCTGCAATGTAATATTATGATACAACAAAATTATGAAATTAACAATAATTTTTTTCATAAATTAAGATATTATTTAGAGAAAAAAACAGTTGACAGACGGGGAAGGCTATTATATAATGAGAAACTGTAGAAATAGGGGTGCATTGCGCCTTTTTTCGAGTCAAACAGCATTTTTTCCGTTACTTTAGCTGTTTAAGAAGAATAAGAATGGAGGGGTATTACCAATGAAAAGAACATATCAGCCTAAAAAGCGTCAGCGTAAGATGGAGCACGGCTTCCGTAAGAGAATGGCAGACAGAAACGGCCGCAAGGTTCTTGCCCGTCGCAGAGCTAAGGGCAGAAAGCAGCTTACATACTAATTAAAGCTGAAAGGATTCGTGTAAATTGTCACGATTCGCAACACTTAATTCCAACACCGATTTCCGCAGAGCCTACGGGCGCGGAAAAGCATACACAAATCCTGCGTTGGTTACCTATGTTGTAAAGAACCGCGCGGGAATTTGTCGTATTGGGATAACAACAAGCA
>JAZRTO010000037.1:0-4915 GCA_045652065.1 Acutalibacteraceae bacterium | reverse complement strand
AGTCCTAACTGACAGGCAATTGTCAGTACGGGATTTTCAACGGGAACGTAGAACTCCTGCTTGATATAGCTGATGCGGGGATCCAGCTTCTTTTCCTTTTTGATGCTCAATGCATAGTCGGCAAGCTTATAACCTATGCTTCTTGTGGATTCAAGAAGACGGTTTTCGCGTCTTAATCTGTCCTCATCCTCAATTTCCATACTTATCATTCCGCCGATAGCGCCTACTCCGTAGATTGTTTCTGCGCCTGTTTCGTTTCTTATTTTTTCACGAAGGTAGCAGGGGAAGTCGGCACTTACAAGGGAATTGCAGCCCTGTAAGGATTCTGAGTGCGAAGCAAAGTTCAGGAAATATATCTCTCTTGTTCCGTCGTTGGGAACAAAACGAAGACGGGTAAGTGTTTTTGAATAAACCTCAGGAGTTCTTATATCCTCCTGCATATCGGGAACTTCAATGCTGCCGTGATAAAGCTTTCCTTCACGGCGGTCTCTGTAAGCTGCACCTGCAGCGGTAATTACGGCATTGAAAAGAATAGTCATAAACTTTCTGTCCTTGCCCGTGTGGGGAAGCTTACCCCAGATACCCATGGTATCAATACCTGCATGGTTGTGGGTGCTCATAATTGTAATTGTCTGACAACCTGTGATTTCTTTGAATTCACCGAGTGCTTTTTTCAGCGCATTGACATCCTTGTTAAGAAGACCGACAATATCAAGAGATACAAAGAGGTGTCCGCCCTTGCCTGAATTATCATCAAGCCAGAGAGCGTGTGCATACTGAGGATCGATAACACCCTTTGCAGGGTTATTTTCACCGTAGCCGGCAATGTAATACTTCTTTGTCTTTATGTCATCGGGGAGCATTACTGCTTTTCCGAATCCGGCAGTGAAATATTTTGCTGTGGCTTTTTCAGTGTAATTGAACTCACTTTCGGGAATAGGTGCCGTATAGTCGTACTTTCCTATACGTGTGATTCCTTTAAGTGCAGAGGATACTAATTTAGAAAAATCCATTTTTATACCCCCAGCTCATCTTTCATTTCAATGAAGGATTTTATGATTGTTGAACCTGTGTTTTTACCTATGCCGATAAGCTCGTGGTAGTGATTTCCGAATTCACCGAGGACATAGTCGTTATCGGGTACAATATAGCCTATTGCATCGTTTGCAAGACCGAAAGCAACAAGATCGCGGTTGAAAATTTCCGTAAGAGGCGGATAGGGGAAGTTCATTTCGTTGAATGAGCCTTCTGCTTTGAGTGATTCACCGCCGGTAAGCAGGTCTGCACAGAATTCACCGGGTACAAGAACGATATTAAGGTCTTTTCCTATCTGCATAAAACCGATTTCCGTTACAACTGTATATGTTCCGTCTTTTTCACGAAGCACTCTGTATGAAACAAGATTCAGCTTTCCGACAATTTTGATAAGAGGGTTAGTAACCGTAAGAGGAACTTCCTTGAGTCTTATGTTGAGTAAAGGCTTAACGTCAGTCTCTTTTACGGGAGCCCAGTTTTCGCACCAAAGGGTGTATTTACAGCCGTTTGCTTCGGATTCCTTGATTTCTTTTGCGATTTCTTCCTCATTGTACAAAACTGGATCTGCCTTGATTTCTTCTTCGGTTTTTGTAAGAGAAAGAACTATTTTGCCAAGCTCTCTTCCGAATCTTACGGATTTGTCATATCTGTGGGGGAGTGTTACACCGTCATCCGTAGCACCGCAGGACATATAAATAGCGCAGATGGCACCATTGAAGAACATAAAGTTTGCGCCTGCTTTGTTAACGGTTTCACCCATATAGTAGATATATTCGCCGCAGAGGTCATGGCCTGTTCCGTGTCCGTCAGATGTGGGGAGTCCCGCAACATCCGGGTGAGCACCCATTGTTGCAATAACTGTAGGTGTTTTTTCGCTGTCATCGGGAGTGAAAACAAGTCTTGTGATTGATGTTACAAGGCTTGTTGCCGATTTCCTGTTTTTGTTGTTGAAGTATGTATCGCCGATATCCTTAGTTGCAAGAGTCATCGTACCGGGAACCATATCCTCATAAGCCTTCAGCAGTCCTTGGGCAACCTTTGATGCAAGTGCATTCATAAATTCGCTGTCCGCACCGCTTAAATATGTACCCTTGCCCTTCTTGTTCTTCTTTTTATTGTGAAGAACCTTTGAAAGAGTATCTGTCCATAAGCCTTGAGTATCAACACAGGAATGTGCGTGAGTTGAAAAGACATTGACGGATGCAATCTTTGCCTCGGGGTGTGCATATTTCATAAGGTCGGAGAAGCGTCTTCTTATGAGCTTTATATCCGCATTGCCCGTACCGATGCAGTCGATTGTTGCGAAGAATGATGTGCCGTTGCCGGAGTTGTCATCCATAGCAATAATTCTTGCCTGCATTTTGTCAATGATTTTCTGAATACGGTTGTTGAAGCCGTTATCGGGGGTAAGATAGCCGCCCAGGTAATAATCCTTTTCGGCATAGTCATAGGGAGTAAGGTCTGCTATTGCATAACCGAGACTCCAGTATGCGTTTTTTGCAGGGGCTTTACGGAATTTTTCCGTGCCCTTGAAGAAATATCTGCTGTCATAGTCTGAGGCGCTGATGAACAGCGGACCGTCGTTCAATGAATCTGCAAAATTTCCAAGGAGCTTATTGATGGTTCTTTCCGTAAAACGTACAAATTTCTTCGATGAAAAAAAATCTGACATCTATTTTCTCTCCTTATAGAAAGCCGTTTATTTTGCGGCTGTGTTTTCCTGGTTTCTGTATACAACAAACTTGCAGAAAAGGTATTCGGTTATCATATTGCAAGCCATTGTAACACCGAGAACAATATATTCTATTGCAGGCACATCGGGGAAGCTGCCTGTGAAATAGTTGCCGAGGATTGTTGAAACGGGGGTGAATACCACGTAGAATCCTAAGACCTTCAGCATGGCAACAGGGATATTTGCTGCGGATTTGAATGTAAACTTTCTGTTGAACGTAAAATTCCATATAACGGAAAGCAGAAGGGCAATAAGGTAAAACGGTCCGTATTCGTTTGTCATAATTTTTGCAAAGGTTTCGTTTCCCGCAATAAGATTCTGCATGAATTCAGTTTTCATAAGAAGCTCGTTCATTAAAGTGAAGCTGCCTATCTGAATAATGCCTGCAGATGCAGAGAATAATGCAAATTTTATAAATTGGAATATGTTGGTTTTTGAAGTATTTTCTGCCATCATTGTAGCCTTCTTTCCTATTTTATATAATATTAACATAAATCTTTGTGATTTGCAATAGAAAGGTTGTTGATTAATTTGTTTTTTTGTGTTATTATAACAATCACTAAGTTGTGAGGTGTTGTTTTATGAAAGATTATCCTCTTTTTGTCGGTAAAAACTGCGAAGCATTCAAAAATTTTTATGATGATGAAAAACAGTTCAGCAATATGAAAGACGGAAGAATTCCGTCACTTCTCAGTATAAAAAACGGTGAATATAAGGGGACTGTCATTGCGGCAGCCGATAAGGCCTCCTGCGGGGCTGACTGGGGATATATTGAAATTGCAGTAAGAATAAGTGAGGATAACGGTGAAAGCTTTTCTCCCATGAAGACAATTTTTACGCCTCCCGTGAGAAAATATCCTTATGATGGTGAGGAGTATACCTCTGCATTTGCTATTGATCCGCTTATGATGGAGACAGAAGACGGTAAAGTAGTTATGCTTGTCGACTTTTATCCCGAGTGTAAAGGTCTTCACGCGGCAAGACTTCTTGAAAAGGGAAGCGGATATATAAGCACTGACAAGGGTTTTGCTCTGAAATTGTACTCCGGCAAAACAAAGCTTGACGGTATTTTTGCAAAGAAAGGCAAGGAATATACTTTACAGTCTGATGGGTTTATTTATGACCCTAAGGGTAGAAAAACAAGGTTCTATGTTCCGAAAAAACACTCTGCAGAATGTGCTTTTTCAACTATCGGTGATATGTATTATTGTGCAGGTGAAAAGCCGCAGTATCTTGACAATGCTCCGCCTCTTATTCCCGAATATATCCCCGGGGAAGATGTATATGTCGGTAATATTTATGTCAGCAAGGGTAAGGCTGTTTTTAATGAAAGCAAGGTCGATTTTGTTCAGAAAAACAAGGTTTTTGATGATAACGGTAATCTTCTTTGTATCGAAACTTCTCCAGCTCCTTTGAGAGCGCCGATGCTTTCATATATATTTATGCTCGAAAGTGAAGATGGCGGTAAGACCTTCTCGCAGCCTGAGGATATAACTCCTTATTATAAAAAAGATTCAGACGGAGTATTTCTCGGGGTAGGACCCGGTGTGGGAATAACCCTTAAAAGCGAAAAGCACAGGGGTAGAATTCTTGCTCCTTGCTATATTCTTAATAAGGCTCTTGTACTCATCAGTGACGATAACGGTAAAAGCTGGAGAAGAAACAAGGCAGGTTTTTGCGAAAATATCGATGAATGTCAGTTGGTTGAAATGCCTGACGGAAAGGTATTCTGCTTCGGCAGACCCAAGGGAGGCGGAAAAATTCCCTTAAGCGTGTCTGATGACGGTGGTGAAACCTTCAGAAAGTTACCTTCTGTTGAACCCCAGACTCCCCAATGCCAGCGTTCTGTTATAAATGTTCCTGAAAACTTCATTTTGCCGGATAATATGGAGAATGACGGAAGGTTTATTCTTCTTGCTGTGCCTACGGGACACGGCGGTAAAGACAGAACAAGAACCGAGGGTAAGGTATTTCTCGGCAGAATTGACGGTGAAACGGTAAAGTGGCTTAAGACTTACGATATCACCGATAAGGTAAAATATGCCTCCTTTGAAAAATATGCCGATTTTTATGCTTATTCCTGCCTTTGCTGTCTTGAAGACAACACCGTGGGACTTATTTATGAAGCATATCCCTCGGGATATATGT
>JAZRTO010000036.1:0-21198 GCA_045652065.1 Acutalibacteraceae bacterium | reverse complement strand
GCAGATGGTGTTATGACATACACTTGCGGATGTGGTGATACTTATACAGAATCTGTTGCAAAGCTTCCCGAACACACATACAACACCGTTGTAACTGCTTCTACTTGTACAGCACAGGGATATACAACCTACACATGTGAATGTGGTGACACTTATGTTGCTGATTATGTTGATGCAAACGGTCACAGTCATACATCAGAAATTACAACACCTGCAACACATCTTGCAGATGGTGTTATGACATACACTTGCGGATGTGGTGATACTTATACAGAATCTGTTGCAAAGCTTCCCGAACACACATACAACACCGTTGTAACTGCTCCTACTTGTACAGAGCAAGGTTACACAACATACACCTGTGCTTGCGGTGACAGTTACATAAGTGATTATATGGATGTGGTTGACCATAAGGATGCTGACGGAGATTATCTCTGTGATTTCTGCGACAAAGACCTTGCTCCTGAAGAGGATGAGGGCAATACCAATAATTGCTCTCACATCTGCCACAAGACAGGATTTTTAGGCTTCTTTGCAAAAATTGCAGTATTCTTCTGGCGACTGTTCGGAATAAATCCCGTATGTGAATGTGGTGTAGCACATTATTAAAATTTAATACGGCAAAAATTTAAGGGGAGCGGCAAAACCGCTCCCGTTGCTGTTTATTTACTTGTACGCTTTCTCAGAAATCCGAATTATCCTTACTTTGTTAATTCAATTGCATGCATATACTGACATTTTACCTCGTCGGGATTGATGGCAGGGAAGTTGATTTTCAGCTTGCCGCCGTCATTTTCAGTGGTAAGCACTGCATCGTGGGAAAGAAGACGGGCCTTGACGCTTTCATCGAAATCTACCTCTGAAAGAGTTACACTGCCGAAGGGGAAGCGGTTGATTATTGCATAAACCGTGTCGCCCTTTTTCGTGTAGTAGGTGTCCTTCTGAGGATTCTTGGTGTAAAGACGTGTGCCGTAAATTGCATCACCGTTAACCTCAAGCCACTGACCTATCTGCAGAAGTCTTTCTTCCATAATTACGGGAATTGTCCCGTCTGCAGCAGGGCCGATGTTAAGAAGGAAGTTGCCGCCCTTTGAAACCAACTCAACAAGCATTTCAATAAGCTCTTTAGCGGAAAGGTAGTCCTCGGTAGTTTCAATTCTGTTGAAGCCGAAGGATCTGCCGATGCCTCTGCATTCCTCGAAGGGACGGTCAAGCTCTACATCCTCAATTTTTCTGCCTTCCTCAATATAGCCGTATTCCGTTGTGAAGTTACCGCCCAGTCTTCCTCGTGTTTCCTTGCCCCAGCGGTCATTGGGGACAATGTAATCCTTAACGGGGGATTCATTGTAAAGCCAGGTAAGGAATTCTGTTGAATGCCAGGTGGAGCTGGGATGATCCCACTCACCGTCGGTGAAAAGGGTAGAGGGCTCATACTTTGTGATAAGCTCCTTGAGCATAGGATGAAGATGCTTTACTGCATATTCTTCGGGATCCTTGAGATAAAGGGGATGGAACCACTCGTAAACCGAGTGATAAACACCGAAGCGCACACCCGTATCCTTCATTGCGTCCTTTAATTCCATACAGAAGTCTCTGTGGGGGCCTACATCCATAGAGTTCCAGTTCCATGCGTGGTCTGTCTTGAAAAGGCAGAAGCCGTCGTGGTGCTTTGATGTGATATTTATGTATTTAGCTCCGGACTTCTTAAAAAGCTCAGCCCACTGCTTCGCATCAAAAAGCTCAGCCTTGAAGCCTTCCACAAAGTCGGTATATTTATAATTTTTTCCGTAAACGCTCTCGTGCCAGTCCTTTGTGGTAAGCTCAGGCTGTTTTTCAAGCTGCCACTGATACCACTCGGCATACTGGCCCTTTGCTGTATATGCAGGTACGGAATAAAGTCCCCAATGGATAAAAATACCGAATTTTGCATCTGCAAACCATTCGGGAACAGGACGGGAATTAAGCGAAGCCCAGTTGTTTTCGTATTTCATTTTATATCTCCCTTGTGATTTTTTCTATTATTATAAATGTAATCCCCGGTTTATGCAATTATTTTTTTCCAAACTATTGCGGAAAGCACCATTTTATGTATATAATAAAACATATTCTTTTTTTGCGAGGTTTTTTTTATGATTGATGCAAAAGTAAAAGCTCTTGTAAATTATGCTGTTGCTGTAGGTCTCATTGAAGAAGCTGACAGAACATACTGTGTAAACGGTATTATTTCCCTATTCGGAAAGAATGATTATGATGCTGATGTAATTCCCTTTGACGGATCTCTTTCAGACGTTCTTGACGGACTCTGCGATGAGGCCGCCCAAATGGGACTTATTGATTCAGGTACTGTTTCAAGGGATTTGTTTGATACAAAAATTATGGGTGTTCTTACCCCCAGACCCTCAGAGGTTATAAAAGAATTCAGAGCGCTTTATAAGGACAGTCCCGAGAGTGCTACTGATTGGTACTATAAGCTCAGCGGAGATACCAACTATATCCGCCGTGACAGAATTGCGAAGATTATAAAGTGGCAGCAGACAGGTGAGTACGGCACAATTGACATTACCGTAAATCTTTCCAAGCCTGAAAAAGATCCTAAGGCCATTGCTGCGGCAAAAAATATGCCTCAGGTAGGCTTCCCTAAGTGTATGCTTTGCCGTGAATGTGAAGGGTATGCCGGAAGAATAGATTTTCCCGCCCGTCAGAATCACAGAATTATTCCCGTAACAATAAACGGTGCAGACTGGTTTATGCAGTATTCTCCTTATGTTTACTACAATGAGCATTGTATTGTGTTCAATTCTCAGCATACACCTATGACTATTGACAGAAGTGTATTTTCAAAGCTTCTTGATTTTGTTACGGTTTTCCCACATTATTTCTTAGGCTCAAATGCAGACCTTCCCATTGTCGGCGGCTCAATCCTTTCACACGAGCATTTCCAGGGCGGAAAATATGAATTTGCTATGGAAAGAGCACCTATCGAAAAGGAAATTTTCTTTGAAGGCTTTTCCGATGTAAAGGCAGGTCTTGTGAAGTGGCCTATGTCAACAATCAGACTTGTTTCAGAAAATAAAGAAAGTCTTGTTGAGCTCTCTGACAGAATTCTTAAAAAGTGGAGAGGCTATACCGATGAAGCTGCATTTATTTTTGCAGAAACCGAAGGTACTCCTCATAACACAATTACTCCCATTGCAAGAAGAAGAGGAGAGCTGTTTGAAATCGACCTTGTTCTTCGTAACAACATAACAACAGAAGAGCATCCTCTCGGAGTATATCATCCTCACGGAGAGCTTCACCACATAAAGAAAGAAAACATAGGTCTTATTGAGGTTATGGGACTTGCCGTGCTTCCTCCCAGACTTAAGGATGAGCTTGAAGCTCTTAAAAATGCAATACTTGAGAAGAAGGATTTAAGAGCAGATGCTCTTACCGAGGCACACGCTGATTGGGCTGAAGGCTTTATTGATAAGTACAGCTTCACGGAAGAAAACTGTATGGATATACTTCAGGATGAAGTAGGTAAGGTTTTTGCTGAAGTGCTTGAGCATGCAGGTGTTTACAAGCGTGATGAATCCGGAAGAAATGCATTTATGCGTTTTATTGAAAGTGTTTGACAACAGGATTTGCTTGTGTTAAAATCACTTTAAGGAATATTATTTTACTGACAGGAGTTTTTTGATATGAAAACAATGAAGAAATGTATCAGCGTTTTTCTCAGTGTTCTGATGGTGCTTTCACTTTGCGCAGCTTCCGCCTCTGCCGCAGAATGCTCACACAAGTACGAAGCGACAATATCTGAACCTAACTGCATTGACGGAGGCTATACTCTTTATGTTTGCTCTCTTTGCGGTGACCATTACAAGGATACAACAATTGCCCCCCCTGCTCTCGGACACGATTTCGGTGAATGGTATTTAATTGATTTACCCGACTGCAACTATGAAGGTCATGAAATGCGTGATTGTTCCCGTTGCGGCAGTTCAGAAACAAAAACTATCCCCGTGCTTGTGCATACTGATGCAAATTCCAACGGTAAATGCGACAATTGTGATACTCCTATGGAAGTAGAAACAACCTTCGCTCCCTTCGATTGGATTGTTGCATTTTTCAAGGCACTTGTACAGTGGTTCAAAGACATTTTTGCATAATTAAAAAGTAACAGCAAAATGGGTATCACGAATGTGATACCCATTAAATTTTTATCGTACCTTGTGCTGATTTTTTTAACCTTATATGGCCTCGCCTTTGGAATTGAAGAGAGGAAGCTTTTCAAGATATTTTATATCCTCTCTTTCCTGTGCATCGCCCTCTGCTAAAATACAGAGCTTTCCGCAGATGATACCGCCTGCCTTTTCTACAAGCTGCTCAATTGCATAAAGTGATTCGCCTGTTGAAATAACATCGTCAACGATAAGAATTCTCTTGCCCTTCATAAGCTCGGCATCTGCAGTATCAAGGTAAAGCTTCTGCTCTCTCGCTGTTGTTATGGAACGGACATTTACCTCAAATACACCGCTCATATAAAGCTTCGGAGCTTTTCTTGCAAGGAAATATTTTTTATCTCCGTGCTGTCTTGCCATTTCGTGAACAAGGGGAATTCCCTTTGCTTCTGCAGAAATAAGATAATCGTATTCGGGAGCAATTCTGAGAAGAGCACCTGCAGAGGCAACGGTCAGCTCCTGATCGCCGAAAATAACAAAAGCACCGATCATAAGATCTTCATTAAGGGGACACAGGGGAAGATTTCTTTCACAGCCTGCTATGTTCATAGTGTAATGCATTGTAATCATCCTTTCGGAAATAAACTTAATGTTTCTAAGAGATATTATAAATCCCCCAAGGAAAATGTCAACCAAAATCAGTTTCTTTTTGTACACAATGTAAATAAAAATGAATGAAAAGCGAAATTTTTGCAAAATTTAAGGTGTTTTTAAAAATATTTTTTTAAAAAATTCTAAAATATACTAAACATTTCCGAAAAAGTGTGTTATAATGACTCCGTATATGACACACAGCGTGTATAAAAATATTGCAATTTTTACAAAAAAGGATGGTTGCATTGGATAAAGAAAAGAAAGCTCCGGTAAAGAATAAGCGGAGAAAAAAGAAAAAGGGTATGAGCCGCGGTCTTACAGTTTTTCTCACCGCTTTTCTTATGGTTTTTATGATCGGTGTGCTGACTGCAGGTCTTATTGTTATTGATATTTTTACTGATGTAGGTCTTATCAGCATGGGACATAATCCCGAGGATGATATCGCGGGAGTTGATTATATTGACCTTGATAACTACATAGCAAATCAGAGTCAGACAACAATTATTTACGGTTATAATTCTGACGGGGATGAGGTTGAAATTGCCCGTCTTCACGGACAGGAAAACCGCGAATGGGTAGATCTTGAGGATGTCTGCCAGGATCTTCAGGATGCTGTTGTTGCTCTTGAGGATAAGCGTTTCCCCACACATAACGGTGTTGACTGGATAAGAACCATCGGTGTTGTTGCTAAGTACAGCTTTTCACAGGGCGGATCAACTCTTACACAGCAGCTGATCAAGAATCTTACCGGTGAAAATGCAGGTACATTTGTAAGAAAGTATAAGGAAATCAAGAATGCCCTTGCTCTTGAACAGCATTTCGATAAGGATGAGATACTTGAAGCATATCTTAATACCATATATCTTGATATGGGCTGTTACGGTATAAAGACAGGTGCGGAGTATTACTTCAACAAAGAGGTAAGCGATCTTACTCTTATGGAAAGTGCAATTCTTGCCTCTATTACAAAGGCTCCCCGAGGATACAATCCTATTCTGAATTACGATGATAACCGTGAACGCGCAATAGGCTGCCTTAATTATATGATATCAGAGGGATATATCACAAAGGAAGAATATGATGCGGCTATTGCAGAAGAGGTTGTCTTCTACGGTGATGATAAGAAGCGTGAGGATGAAGAAATCGCAGAGGATGAGGTAGTTATAACCTCAGAATATAACAGCTACTATGTAGACCTTGTTATCGATCAGCTTATTGATGATCTCAGAGAGCATTACGGTTATACAGAAGCCGAAGCATTCCGAAAGGTATACTACGGCGGTCTTAAGGTATATGCGGCTCTTGATATGGATATTCAGGATGAAATAGAAGAGGTTTATGTTAACAGAATAACCTTCCCTGATGAAGAGGATACTGAAGAGGATCCTGCAATCCAGTCCTCAATGATTGTTCTTGACTACGAGGGCAGAATTATTGCCACTGCAGGACGACTGGGCCAGAAGACCGGAGACAGAACACTTAATATCGGTACTTCGTCCCCCAGACAGCCCGGCTCCACAATAAAGCCTCTTTCGGCTTATGCTCCGGCAATTGAGCTTAACTACTACACATGGTCAAGCCTTATTCCAAACTTCGGTATTGCCGTGAAGAATGAAGATAAGCCCTGGCCTACAAACTACGGCGGTGTTACGGGTAGTGTTGATGAGCTTAAGAATCTTCCTCAGGCTATTGCACCTTCTCTTAATACTGTTCCTGCAAGAATTATAGATGCACTTACACCTACAACAAGCTACAGATTCTTAAGGGATCGCTTTAAGGTTTCTACTCTTGTTGAGGGGGACGCAGATTATGCGCCTCTTGCGATCGGTGCTATGAATTACGGTATGACCTGTCTTGAGCTTGCAGCAGCATATGTTGCATTCGGTAACGGCGGTGTATATTATGAGCCCTGGTGCTACTACAAGGTTACAAATGCAGCAGGCGATGAGATTATTCTTGAGCCTGACCGTGAAGGGGAGCAGGTTATTTCATCCGGTACAGCAGATGTAATGCTTCAGCTTCTTAAGTGTGTTGTTACTTATCCGGATGGTACCGGTGGTGCTTATGCTGTCAGCGGCCAGGAAAACTGGGCAAAATCAGGTACAACCTCTGACAATAAGGACAGATGGTTTATCGGCGGAACCGGCTATTACATTGGCTGTGTTTGGTCGGGATTTGAAAAGGTGCCCAAGACCATAAACCTTTCATATTACGGTAACCCCGCAGGTAAGGTTTATAAAGAGGTTATGAACAGGATTCATAGTGATCTTGAATATAAGGGATTTGAAATGGGTGACGAGGTTGTAAGACGTTCTTACTGTACCGGAACCGGACTTCTTGCAAGCTCAAAATGTCCTACCGCAACGGGATGGTACAAGGTAGATTTCCTTCCCGGGGTATGTAACGGCGATTGCTCCGGTGCAGGTGCTCCTGATGAAGAAACTACAGTTCCCGGTTATGAAATTCCCGAATTTTAACAGGTGAGAAATGGTTATTTTAGCAGTAGATTACGGCGATGTCCGTACAGGTCTTGCCGTGTGTGATAAAAGTGAGTTTCTGGCTTCTCCCGTTTGCGTTATTAATGAACGGGACAGGGATAAGCTTATAATGCTTGTTTCCGATAAGGCAAAGGAGCTGAAGGCAGAGGAAATTGCCGTGGGACTTCCGAAGAATATGGACGGAACAGAAGGCTTTCGCGCAGATGCTTGCAAGGAATTTGCAACGGCACTTTCACAATATTCGGGTATCCCGACAGTGCTTCGTGATGAAAGACTGACAACTGTCAGTGCACACAAGTTTATGAATATGAACGATGTAAGAGGTAAGAAGCGAAAAAATACTGTGGATGCAGTTGCTGCAGTTATTATTCTTGAGGATTACATTGCCTACAGAAAAAATCACAGATAAATATCTGAAATTCTGAAAATGTAAACACAGATAAGGGCGGGAATTTTCCCGCCCTGTTTTTTTTGAAAAGTGAATACAGAAAAGTGAATAGCTTGTAAACTGGTGAAAGCCGTCCCGAAGTAAATAATAAAAAAAGGGGGGTTATCTGCCGCAGCAGCAGGGAGGCTCGAAGCCCGAGGGGGAAATATTATTTCCGCAGTCAGGGGATTCTGAGGGGAAAAATTCCGAAACAGGGAAGCGGATTTTTCTGAAGGAGTCGCAGGGATCCTCTGTGTCGCAGGAGCATTCCTTTGTGGGCATACAGAAGTCATATGCAGGAATAAGCATCTGAACATCTCTTTCCAGCTGGACAATAGAGAAAAGACCGATGGTAACCCTTACTGCCCTCTGGTTGCTCTGAGGTCCGAAATTGCCGGGGAAAAATCTTGCAACACATCTGGGAATTGCGGCACCTGCATCCCCGATATTATTACAGCATTCACAAGGACGGCAGAATCGCGCATCAAGACAGAGCGGCGTTGCAACCTGGACTTTTGCTCGGGGATTTACAGAGGCAACGGGAAGATTAAAATCGTTTTCACAGCTGTATTCGGATGTGAACACCTTTACATTTCCTTCTGCTCCGTAAAGAATACATTTCTTTGAGAATACTGAAAGGCCCGTTACGGTTACAGGCTGCTGCTGTGAGGATACTATCGCCTCAAGGGTAACAGCAAAGAAGAATGTGATATCAACAGAATAATATCCTCTGTTGAAGGGAACGGTATCCACCTCGGTGATAACATTAATTACCTCACAGCCTCTGCATCTGATGCTTACTGCCGATTCAATTATGTTTTCGGCAGCGTCGGTAAAATATACCCTGAGGTCCGCAAGGCAGTCTTTATCAGCGCAGGAGTCATACACACGGGCTGTATCAATGCATATAGCCTCGTTTACTTTTCTGCCTTCAATTGTTTCGGTTAAAGGCCCAAGTTTTTCAGACATAAGAAAACCTCCGTAATATAATTGAAATCCGAAAACTTCAATACATATTATGGAGGTTAAGGTTTTTATGTTACCGGAAAATTAATACTTTGAAAAATCGCAATCGTAGGGCTTTCCGTTTTCTTCCATTGATTTGTCTGCAAGGAATACTGTCAGATGTCCTGCAACAGAATTATATATTGATGTGCAGGATATGGACTGCTCGCCTGTTCTTATGAAATTAATAAAATCAGCAGTAAGTGCAGGGTCTCCGCCGCCGTGACCCATTCCGCCCATAGTATTGGTATCATAAAATTCTCTTTCATAGCCGTCGGGAGCTTCTGTGACAATTTTTTCGATGACGAAATTATTGTCCTCAAAATTGCCGTAAAGCTCAGCCTTTGTGCCGATGATGTGAATCTTTCTGATGCTTTTTGCAGTACCGCCTATCATATTGTGTGTGCCTGTAGCACCGTTTTTGAATTTAACAAGCACTGACTGATGGTCAACAACATTGTTGTCGCACTTATAAATACATCTTCCGTAGGGGTTATCTGCCTTAAGGGATGCTTCTCTTATGTCGTATGTCTGCTCCTTAATATCCTCGAGTCCTGCCCATACATAGCACTCCCAACGGTCGGGATGACCGAGATACATAGTCTTTGCCGAATATCTGCATGTGTCAACAAGAGGACAGTCAACAAGGCATCTGGTACCTGCATTTTCGGGAGCATTTTCAGATTTAAACTGAAAAATGCTGCCGTGGGATGAGACTGTTTCAGGCTGTGTGTCATTCATAAGCCACATCATGATATCTATATCGTGACAGCTCTTTGCCAGAAGCATTGAGGTTTTGCAGATATCTGAATTTGCCCATTTGCCTCTTATGTATGAGGTGGAAAGGTGATGGTAGCTTACGTGCTCTGACATCTGAATGTTTATGATATCGCCGAGAGCTCCTTCAAGAAGCTTTTCCTTTATTTTTTTGTAAAATGTTGAATATCTCAGAACGTGGCATATCATAACCTTATTGCCGTTTTTTCTGATAACCGCAAGAAGCTTCTGCATTTCCTCAAGGCTTACGGAAAAAGGCTTTTCGAGAAGCATATCATAACCTTTTTCAAGAAGCGGTACCGCAGTTTCAAAATGCTGGTGATCCATAGTGCCGTTTATGATAACATCGGCAAAACGGGGAACCTTTGCAAGCTCTTCTGCACTTTCAAAGCAGAATTCCTCAGAAAAGCCGTATCTTTCGGCTGTCATCTTTCTTCTTGTTTCATTCGGATCTGCAATGCCTACAATTTTAAGATCATCCGGATGATCGAATGAATAGTCTCCGTAGGTGATGGAGCGATGTCCAGCACCTACAATTATCGCTGTTACAGGTTTTTTAGTGTCCATAATTTTACTTTGTTAACCCCTCAAAAAACTAAAATTATTCTTTTATTATCTGATTTTCAGATACAGTTATTTTTTCTGCGTTTTTCTTCATCCGTATAAATGCGGAAACAATATTTGATGCAGTTTTCTCGCCTGCTGAAACCGCTTCCTCGTAATGCAGAGGAGCGAATACACTGCCGTAATCGTTGTCGGGAACAATATAGCCGATAAAGTCATTGCAAAGCCCCGCTACGGCAATTTCCGTGCCGAGAATTTCTTTAAGTGACGGCTTATCCCAGCTTTTGCCGTTATAGCTTGCCCAGTCAGGGAATGCACCGCCTATTGCAATTTCGGGCATCATTTCACCGGGAACCATAGCGATACTCAGCTCATTGCCGAGGACTGCAAAGCCTACCTCGGTAACCAGATTAAGCTCACGTTCCTTGTCTTCTTTTCCGCTGTTATCCGACATAGAGATTTTTACCAATGTGTTATTTACAATGCGAAGCTTTGCAGCAAGCTCAAGCACCTTGTTGTCTGCCGGTAAAAATAATTCACTGACAGTAACATTGATAAGCGGAGACAGCTTTTTGTAAGCGGATTTATCATAATCTGCTACATAGTCAGCAATTGCTTCTCCGTAGGCTTTTATGCCTTCATCGGTTGTAAGTCCCGACGGGATGTGCGGTCCTCTGTTTGTTGCAACTGCCGCTTCAGCTCCCTGAATGAACATAGAGTCAATTCCCATTCCGTCCATTCTGTCACAGAGATATCCCGGAAAATCACGGGAAGCCTCTCTTTGTCTGTCGCCGTAGCAAACAGGATGTGCAGCCATAAAGACTATGCTGATTTCCTTGCCGCCGCAGTCCGGTACAAAGCGGAGATTTGTAAGATCGTTTACCGTAACATAGGGAGGTCGTTTATCTCTTACGTAGTCGCCAATGGGAAGCTGAGCAAAATACATTTCACCGGTAGTCATATTTTTTACTGCCTGTCTTATTGTATCAGCCGCAGTTTTTTTAAGATAAAGCATAAAGCCCTCGTTTTTACCTGATATGGGCTTTGCTTTTTTACCTTTTTTTACTTCCTTCCTGTTGTGACGGAAAATTTCGGGTAGATTACCCCACAAGCCGTCAGTATCAATACCCGAATGGCAGTGAGTGGCACTGATGTTTACGGAAAGGATATTCTTTTCTGAAATAAGATCACTGAGAAGCCGTCTTATATCTCTTATATCCGTGCCTGAAATTCCTATGCAGTCTATTACAGCAAAAACGTGTATACCTCTGCCCGAGCCGTCAGAAATTGCAAGTGCCCTTACCATCTGCTCGTTCATAATACCGTTCATTTTGTTCGGGGGGAAAGCAAGATATCCGCCGATATAATAATCTCCCTCTTTAACGAGAGGAATTACGGAAGCCTTTGAAAAGCCTGCTTCCCATTTTGCATTTTCTGCAGGAGCTTTCAGGAAATATCCGTTACCCTCAAGAAAACCTGAATTGTCATATCTGTTGATGTAAGGAACACCGCTGTCGGAAATCGAATCTGAAAATTTTCCTATAAGTCCCATTGCCATATTGTGTCCCGCATCAAGAAGCCGTCTTTTACTGTCGGGTGAGGACAGATTTTCTTTTAATTTATCAACGCTCAGCTTTGCCGTAACTGCACCTGCAGTCAGTGTGATTGCTGCCGCTATCGCTTTTTTATTCATGCTGTCCTCCTTAATAAGGTTTCTTTGTAAATCGGAGCTCTGCTATTTCAAAGCCGTTTACCTTTTCCGATATCTGCAGATCAACACAGCCGTTTACAATAAATTCCTTCGGAACCTTATACTGCACGGCAATAAATCCTGCAGGAAGCATCTCGTTTTCGTATTTTTCGTTTCTTTCACCGCCGAACTGCTGTCCGCAGTAAACTGTTTTTCCGTTTATTTTTACCTGATGCTTTATACTGTCCTCGTTGTGAGTATCGCGGTAGGTTATCATCAGATAGTAGTCAGTATCATATTTAAGACCGCCTGTTTTCAATCTGAAGCTGAAATGGTCAAAAAGCTTGAACAGAGCTGTGGGGAGGGTTCCGTTATTTTTATCCGGACGGTCGCCCTGAACATTCATATAAAAATAGGGCTTCTGCTTTACTCCGCCGGGACAGATGCCGTCAAGTGCTACGGAGTAATAATATTCGTCATTTTCTACCTTGTTTCTGTTAAAGCAGCGGTTGATATAAGAATATTGCTCTTCTTCCGACAGACCTTCAGCTTTTTTGTAGGTGTTGAGAAGCCACGGTAAATCCGTAAGCGGAAGCTTTATTGTATCAAGCACGGCACCTCTTTCGGGATTTTTGGCGAAATATCTCTCAACATCAAGCTGCATACCAATCATCTCGAAAAGCTGCTTTCCGTTTTCTTCTATTGCATCGTATAAAGCCGTGACTGTTTCGGGGAGGGGAGTGCAAAGAATTTCCTTTGCTTTGTTGATATCGGTAACAGCGGCTTTTTTTGCCTGTTTGATGAGGCCTTTTTCGTACATTACCTTTCTTCTGACAAAGGCATCACATCTTGCACGGAAAAGGCATTGAATGTATCTCCAGTTATCGTGAAGTGCGGGGTTTTCGGTTCCCAGCTCTTCCCATAATTTCAAAGTGCTTTCAATTGAAGGGTTTTCCTCGGGAGCACCTTCCCAGTTTTTTTCAAGTCCGAAAATGCCGTCTGCCGCTTTTTCATAATCGGTTCCGGGGAAAAAGAGTCTGGAATAATCTTCAAGAATTTCTCTGAGGGGGGTGGTGCTGTCAAATTCCAGCGCACTCCATACAGCCTTGTTAATATCATCATTGACACCCTCGGAGTAAGATACGCTTCCGACAGTATATCCTTTTGTTTCTGAGTGAATTCTCTTATATTCTGCAGGACGGGGATTAATACTCTCTCTGCCGTTCACTGCCTGCAGGGCATAATGCCAGTCGTCACGGTCAGAGTGTACGGGATATTCGCATCTTAAGTTATGAGTAATGTCGGGATAAAGTCTTATGGGATATTCCTTGGGCAGATATCTTCTTAAAATATCAAGGGGAAATGCCGCATTGGGCCCCGTAATAACACCGTCAATGTAGTCGGGACGGTTTTTCATAAGGGCAAGGAAAGCTGTGCCCCAATGGGGAAGATGGTGAGGCTGTTGGGCAGAGGGCCACATTTCAGCATCAGGGTGATATTTTTTCAGAATTTCCCGGAAGGTCTTGCAGCGAGCCATTACCTCTTCAGGCTCAAGGCTTCCGGGATCGCCTCCTGGCGGAAAAATGTAGTCAAGGCATTCTGCCTCGGAGAAAAGCTTTTCTCTGTTTTTTGCTCCCTCCTCAAGAGTTGCCTCACAGTTGGGATACCAGACGGAAATATCCATTCCGTATTCCTTTGCCTGCTTGGCAGAAAGGCACAGAAGCTCCTGCTCATCACGGCGCATAATTGCATTTTTATCAGAATGACCGCCTTCATAGGGAATGTGCTCGCAGATGTTTGTGCCGAAATACATCATATCAAGATAGCATCTTCTGTATTCCTCTAAATCCCAGGCGTCGTAAGTGTTACTTGTCTGTCTGTAGCCTACCTGATGACCTCTTAGGCTCTTTTCGGGAGAGTAGTGACCTGATATATCATCAATTACGGTTACTGTATTATTTTTTATGACAGATTTGCGCAGAAGGTGACCAATGGAGAATATGAAGCCGCGGATGCCCTTTGCCTTGAATATCAGCTTGCTGTCTTCCTCTGCAATTTCATATTCATCTGCAGAGAAGGAAGGCTCCTCTTTGAAAACTACGGAAAAATCATTTGCAGTACAGCAGCTGTCTGTCAGTCTTAATGACAATTCCTCTGAGAAAATCTCCGAAGCCTTTCTGCCGTCAGAACCAAAAAAAACATATTCGGGATTCCTGAATGAAGTCATAAAATCAACCTCCCGTGCGGGTATATTTATTATAATTATATGGAAACGGTATTGCTATGTCAATGAAAATAAAAAGAAAAAAAAGGACAGAGAAATAAACATTAATATTGAACAAATGATTGATAGTAACAATGTGCAAAATTACAAAAATCATTGTTTTTTTGTCAAAATTTTAAAATGATGTTGCTTTTGTGTGTCGGGTGTTATATAATTGCAACGTAAATATATTCATACGGAGGAATTAGTTATGAAAAAGATTTTAGCAGTTCTTTTAGCGGTTCTTATGGCTTTTTCTGCACTTACAGTATCTGTAATGGCAGCAGAAGAAACAACAGTTGCTGTTGAAGCAGAAGCTGAAGACAATCTCGTTCAGCCTGAAAATTTCACTCAGCTTTTAATTTCCGTTATCTTCAAGGCATTTGAAAAGGTTATCAGCACTTTTATTTCATTCTTCGAGGATCTTATTCCCGGTTTTGACCTTGACGGTGCTCTTGCAGACGGTATAGGCGGTCTTGCAGGCGCTGTTTAAGACAGTATCTGACGGGTAACCCCCGGGCTTAAAAGCAATCGTTTTAAGGCACTCTCTTTGTTGAGAGTGCTTTTTTCTTTTTAAATTCTCGGACAAGTATTGTGAAATATGTTGACATTTGACGAGTATTGCGATATATTTATGCTAATATGATTACATATAATAAGCATAGGTATATCTATTCGTTGTAAACGGAGAGGGGCTGCATAATTGGAAAACAATGTTATCATTGATCTCAAAAATATTTCCGTTTCCTTTGACGGTGAACAAATCTTAAAAAATATCAATTTATATATACGGGACGGCGAATTTATCACCTTCCTCGGTCCTTCGGGTTGCGGTAAAACCACGACTCTGAGGATTATTGCGGGCTTTCTTGAGCCTGACGGGGGAGACGTGATTTTCGACGGTAAGAGAATCAATGGTGTGCCTCCTCACAAAAGAGAGGTTAACACCATTTTTCAGCGTTATGCACTTTTCCCGCATCTTAATGTTGCGGAGAACATTGCATTCGGACTGAAGCTGAAAAAGATGCCCAAGGAGCAAATTGACAAGAAAGTTGATGAAATGCTTTCTCTTGTCAACTTAAAGGGCTTCGGAGGCAGAAATATAAATTCTCTTTCAGGCGGTCAGCAGCAGCGTGTAGCAATTGCACGTGCACTTGCGGTTGACCCCAAGGTTCTGCTTCTTGACGAGCCTTTAGGTGCACTTGACCTGAAGCTTCGTAAGGATATGCAGAACGAGCTTAAAAAGATTCAGCAGAGCCTTGATATTACTTTTATTTACGTTACACACGACCAGGAAGAGGCTCTTTCTATGTCTGATACAATTGTTGTTATGGACAGTGGTAAAATTCAGCAGATAGGCTCACCCACAGATATTTATAATGAGCCTAAAAATGCCTTTGTTGCCGACTTTATAGGTGAAAGTAATATCGTAGACGGTATTATGAAGAAGGATAAGGTTGTTGAGTTTTCAGGCCATATTTTCGACTGTCTTGACGGTGGCTTCGGTATAAATGAGGCTGTTGACGTTGTTGTACGTCCCGAGGATGTAGATGTTGTTCCCGTAAGCGAGGGTATGCTGACGGGTAAGGTTACATCTGTTACCTTTAAGGGTGTACATTATGAGATTATCGTTGATATCGGCGGCTTTTTGTGGATGATTCAGTCCACTGATATACAGTACGAGGGCTCCCAGATCGGTCTTGTTATTGAGCCTGATGCTATTCACATTATGAAAAAATCCGAGTATTCGGGTACCTTCGGTGATTTCTCCAGTTATTCTGACGAATTCGATGAATTGTCCGATGTAAATGCAGGAATTGATGCGGAGGGCTCGGACGATGAGTAAAACTGTTACTATCGGAAACAAGAAGGCGACAGTTTCTCCCTTTGCCTCGTGGATGACTGTTTTTGTGCTTGTTCCCATGGCACTTGTTGTATATTATGCATTTACCAATGCAGACGGAGCATTCACATTTGAGAATCTCAGGTGGATATATACATACCGTTCCACTATGTTTCTTTCTCTTCGTCTTGCTTTTATTGCTACGGTAATCTGCCTTGTTCTTGCTTACCCCATAGCTTACAGCATGTCAAGGGCAAGCGAGAAGATACAAAGAAATGCCACACTTATAATAATGCTTCCCATGTGGATGAATTTTCTCGTAAGAACATATTCGTGGATGACAATTCTTGAAAACAACGGTCTTATAAACTCTGCACTCAGAAGTATAGCAGGACTTTTCGGCAGCGAGTTTGACGGCTTTCAGCTTATAAACAACCGCGGCGCAATAGTGCTGGGTATGGTTTATAATTTTCTCCCTTATATGATTCTTCCCATTTATACATCCCTTACGAAGATTGATAATTCTCTCCTTGAAGCTGCAAGAGACCTGGGCTCTAACGGATTTCATGTGTTCAAGAGAGTTATTCTTCCTCTCAGTGTTCCCGGTATAATTTCGGGTATCACAATGGTTTTCATTCCCTCAATCAGTACATTTATTATTTCGAGAATTCTCGGAGGCGGTAAGGACTTCCTTATAGGTGACCTTATTGAGGACTATTTCCTCGGAAACTCAGGTGTTGTAAATTATAACATCGGCGCCGCCCTTTCAATGGTGCTTATGATTCTTATTCTTGTTGCAACCTTCTTTATGAATCACTTTGATAAGGATGCAAAGACCTCGGGAGGTGGCAGAATATGAAGAAATTCCTTAAGGTTTATAATGCACTCATTCTTGCGTTTTTGTATCTGCCTATTCTCGTTGTTATTATCTTCTCCTTTAACTCGGGCTCATCCCGTGCAAAGTTTGAAGGCTTCTCACTGCAGTGGTATGCAGAGCTCTTTCAGGATGAGCTTATTCTGCAGTCACTTTACTACTCAATAATTATTGCCGTTCTGTCTGCTCTTATTGCGACGCTTATCGGTACTCTTGCTGCAGTTGGTATTAATTCAATGCGCGGCTGGAAAAAGTCAACACTTTTAAGCATCAACAACATCCCCGTTGTAAATCCCGAAATCGTTACCGCTATTTCAATGATGATTCTTTTTGTGTTTGTACTTTCACATTTTAACGGAATGGAAATGGGCTTCGGCACACTTCTTATTTCCCATATTACCTTCAATATTCCCTATGTTGTTCTGTCTGTGCTTCCCAAGCTTAAGGGAATGGATCAGAACATCTACTATGCTGCTCTGGATCTGGGATGTCCTCCCGTAAAGTCATTCATAAAGGTTGTTATTCCTCAGATTCTTCCCGGTATAGTTTCGGGACTTATTATGGCATTTACCCTGTCACTTGATGACTTTGTAATCAGCTACTTTAACTCGGGTGCTACCTTCCAGACCCTTCCCGTTACGATTTATTCAATGACTAAGAAGCCTTATTCACTGAAGCTTAATGCACTTTCAACCCTTCTTTTTGCCGTAATTCTCGTGTTGATGCTTGTTTCAAACATCAAAAAGCCCGAGGTCGGTAAAAAGGCTAAAAGATAAGGAGGTAATGACGTGAAAAAGAGAATTATCTCCCTTGTCTGTGTTATTTTGCTTCTGTTTTCTCTTGCAGCCTGCGGTGACGGAGGAAACGGCGGAGACACGCAGTCAATAAATGTGTATAACTGGGGCGAATATATCGACCAGACTGTCCTTGATGATTTTGAAGCCGAAACGGGCATAAAGGTAAATTACACCACATATGCCAGCAACGAGGAAATGTATTCAAAAATTGTCAGCGGTGCAGCTTCTTATGATGTCATTATTCCTTCTGAATATATGATTTCAAAGATGATAAGTGAGGATCTGCTGGCTGAGCTTGATTTTTCCAATATTCCCAATTACAAGCATATCGGTGAAGAATACCGCGGTCTTTCCTATGACCCCGAAGAAAAATATTCAGTGCCCTATACCTGGGGTACCGTTGTCATCGTTTACAATACAAAGTATGTAGACGAGGAGGATGTTAAGGATGAAAGCATAAATCTTCTCTGGAATGAAAAATATGCAGGAAACATCCTTATGTTTGATAATCCCCGTGATGCCTTTGCGCTGGCTCACATAAAGCTTGGTAACTCAATGAATACTACTAATCCTGACGATTGGTACGCGGCAGCCGAGGAGCTGAAAAAACAGAAGCCTCTCGTTCAGGCTTATGTTATGGATCAGATTTTTGACAAGATGCTCAATGAAGAGGCATATATTGCAACTTATTATGCCGGTGATGCTATGACTATGATGGAGGAAAATGAGGATCTTGCCGCATATGTGCCTAAAGAAGGTGCAAATATGTTCTTCGACTCTATGTGTGTGCTCAAGTCATCTCAGAACAAGGAGGCTGCAGAAAAGTTTATAAACTTTATGTGCGAAACGGATATAGCCGTAAGAAATGCCGAAGAAGTATGGTATGCAATTCCTCATACTGCAGCATATGAGGCACTTGATCCCGAGCAGAAGGATGATCCCCTTGTATATCCTGATCAGGAGATACTTGACAAGTGCGAGGTCTTTATGAATCTCAATAAGGAAACTCTCGTTCTTCAGAGTGAGCTCTGGATAAATCTCAAAACTCAGTATTGAAAGTGAATAACAAAAGTAAAAGGGACTGTAAAAACAGTCCCTTTCTGTTTTTTATGTATCAGTAGGAATTTATTGTGTATTGCATTCCGTCAATAACAAAGCTTGTAATTCTGTCGCCATCCCATACGATGCTTGTTATATAGTCTGCAGTTATCCATTCATTGAGATTTTCAGGTGCTGCTATATTTGCACTTGTCTTGTAAAATGTGTCATTTATTATTCTGTACTGCCATGTTCCATCTACATCCATATCTATGCCGCCGGCATACAATTTGGGAGTATGTATGACAAGCTGACGTACTGTTGCAGGTGAGCTTTCCTCAAGCCAATTATCATTGAAAAACAAGGAATAGCTTGAAACCTGTACGGGGCCGTATGATGTCGATGTGTAGTTGTAGCTGTTGCCTGCCAGGCCGATACCGGTATTCATTTTAAGTGTGCTTACATCCTTATATGTAGCAATATCCTTGAAGCAGTGCTTTGCAAGAGCATACTGATAATTGTTTAATGCGGCAACACCCTTCTGGTACATCAATTCAGCTTTTATTTCATCAATTCTGCTGTATTCTGGAATATTTTCGAGTAATTGCTCTGCTTCTTTCCAGTTGTAGTTATCCAGAGCAATTTTTGCGTTATTGAAAATGACATCTGTCATTTCGTTTGCTTTTGCATCTGAATCCTTATAACCATCTAAAGCTAAAAACAGTTGTCTTGCCTGTACCGGATCTGTTGTAGCAGTTTTTACTGCAAAATCATATTCTCCCATCGGTATAATTGAGCTATATAAAACTGTGACTAAAGCACAAACGGCAAGATATCTGACAAACTGAAGAGGAGTTCTCAGTTTCTGTGTTTTATGTGTTATGTTTTTTATGACGGTGCGCCAGATCGGAAAAGCTAATGCTGTTCCCAAAAGGACAATGGGATATAACAGTGCTGATTTATAGGCTTCATTGCCTGACAGATGAATTAAGAATGTAATCATTAAAATAGCCTCGCAAATAAAAGCTATTAATGACAAGAACTTATTGTTTTTTGTTTTTTCGTTGCAGCTTGTACATTTTGCTGCATTTTCCGGTAATTCATTGCCACACCAAGCACAGAATTTATGTGTTTTTCCCTTTTTTACACCACAATGTGTACATACCTTTTTGTTGCTTTCTTTTCCGCAATTTGTGCAGAATTTTTTCATTTTCTTTACACCTCAATCTAAGTTTATTCAGCGGAAAATTAAATCTCCTTTCATTTAAATCACACTTTTTAATTTCCGCAAAATAAAAAAGTGCGCCTACCGAAGCGGGCGCACAAAAAACGCAAACTCCGATAGTCGCCAAACTAACTTTATGTGAAATGGGTATAACACACACCTACATATCGTTGGAATCTGCATTTTTATTAAATCCGTAACGATATATAGGATACGCAAAAGAAAGCATATTATCCCATAAAAAGAAAATATACCCTGTTTCACAAATATTCAGTTAGTTTGGCATAATCAGTATATCACACCAGCTTGCATTATTTCAAGCATAAACAGAAAAAAGACGATTCAGAGAACCGTCTTTTTGTCATAAATTGTACATGATGAGGCGTTTTTTTAGTGAAAAGTGAAGAGTGAATAGTGAAAAAGTAAAAATCCTGACAGTGCATACTGTCAGGATTGCAGCTGATCATAACAATAACAGATTTTCGGTTTAATCTGATGAAATCGTTCGCTTTTGCTCACGATGAAATCCTCGCAATGCTCGGATGAAATCTTCAGCCTTTGGCTTCAGATGAAATCAAATCCGTCCGTCTCCCGCCGAAGTCAGATTTTATCACGAACTGATTTCATCCATTAAGTATGGATTTATTCCGTCAGAATGACGGATTTAATTGAAAAAAGCACTTCTTCCGAAGTGCTTTTTTCTGGTGCACCTGACACTTTCAAATCCGAACCCAATGCCGACTTTTCAAGGTCGGGAAAGGTTATGGTTTCAGTACCGTCTTTGAAGTTGAAGGTAATTATCATTTTGTCTTCAAATAGGAATACTGAATTTACAAAATTGTTGATTAATGTTCTTCTGTGGTCTAACTTTTTGGGATTGAGCTTACGGAACTTGTAGAACCAGTATAGAATCTCTTCACGGCTAAGCTTAGGTCTTGACATTTCCTCTTTCATAATCCTGATTGACAGCTCACTCTTTTCTGCTTCAAGCTCTTCCATGCGCTCTTTGGTAGTAGGTGTTATAATACCTTTTTCCATAGCTGTAATAAGATTATTGATTGCAGTTAAGGTCTGTGCATATTGCTTTTGTAGTATGGGGAGAACAGCGCTTTCCTTATTAAAGGTTTCAAGTGCCTGGTCAGTTAAAAACTCAATGGTTTCATCGTTCATAATAAGCCTGCGAATACTGTCAATAACAATGTCCTCAATCCAAGCCTTTTTAACTGTTTTCTTATCACAGCCTTTGTGATTTTTAACGCTTACACATTTGTAGTATCGGTGTACAAACTTTGTTCTGCTTGTACCGCTTTCACCTACCATTAAACACTGACACTTTCCGCAATAGAGCTTTGTAGTTAAAAGATATTCATCTTCTGCTTTGTG
>JAZRTO010000035.1:0-26450 GCA_045652065.1 Acutalibacteraceae bacterium | reverse complement strand
CCCTCTGTGCCGTATTTAAGAGATGCAGCATGGTCGCCAAGCTTTTCACCCTTACCGAGTGGTTCGATACCGTAAATATCAACGGGGTCATTAAGGAATCCCGAGAAAAGACCTGCAGCATTGGAGCCGCCGCCTACGCAGGCAACAATAGCAGAAGGCAGATGTCCGGTCATTTCAATAAACTGATCTCTTGCTTCAACTCCTATTACACTCTGGAAATCTCTCACCATCATGGGCAAGGGATGAGGACCAAGCACCGAGCCGATGCAGTAAATTGCTGTTTCATATTCCTTGCTGTATGCATCGAAGGCAGCATCAACAGCCTCCTTAAGAGTCTGAAGACCGTGAGTTACCTCAATAACATTTGCACCGAGAATCTTCATTCTTGCAACATTGGGAGCCTGCTTCTTTATATCAACAGCACCCATATAAATGTCACATTCAAGACCGAAGTATGCGGCAGCAGTAGCAAGTGCAACGCCGTGCTGACCGGCACCTGTTTCCGCGATAACCTTCTTCTTGCCCATATACTTTGCAAGAAGTGCTTCACCCATACAGTGATTGAGCTTATGTGCACCTGAATGGTTAAGATCCTCTCTCTTTGCATAAAGCTGAACCTTGCCGCCAAGAGAATCGGAAAGTCTTTCAAGGTGTGTCACGGGAGTGGGTCTGCCCTGAAATTCCTTTCTTATTCTTCTGAGCTCTGCTATGAACTTTCTTGACTGACAGATTGAAAAATAAGCCTGAGTAATTTCATCCATAGCCTTAACGAGCTTTTCCTCTACGAAAACACCGCCGTATTTTCCGAAATAGCCGTTATTGTCAGGATAATTATTAAAATAAGTGTCGAAATTAACATTATTGAGTTCCATTATATGTATCTCCTTAAATTATAAGCTGATTTTTGTTTTACGGAAAATGCCGTAAAGAATCACACCGAAAATAATTCCTGCCACACCCTGTGCCACATTAGGCAGAATGTTCACAATGGAAGCTCCGAAGCCGTACATAAAGCCCTCGAAAATATAATAACCTGCAACCATAAGTGTCTCAGCCGCAACAGCAGAAATAATGAGAGCTACATTTTTCTTTATCTTCTGTGAAAGAAGCTTACATAAAAAGTATGCAGCAACCGCCATAAGTCCCTTTACAGCAAATGTTACGGGAGCATATACGAAATATCCCGAAATCACATCCGCAAGAGCAGAACCAAGCCCTGCCGCAAGGAATGAAAAGCCCGGAGGAAGAATCCAGCCGGAGAGAAGCACAACGCAGTCTCCGAGATTAACATAGCCCTTAAGGGGTGACGGGATTTTTATAACCATAGTTGCTACACATATGAGAGCTGCAAGCATTGCAGCAGCAACAAGCTGACGAGTTTTTTTATTCATTGATATTACCTCTTTTCTGAAAATTTAACTGATTCCCCAATATGTTCAAGTAAAACATTCAGCGTCGCCATCGTTTTGTAAACAGCATAATTTTTCCTCCCTAAAAAACAAAAATCCCCGACAGATTAATTCTCTGTCAAGGGCGAATAAGCTTATCCGCGGTGCCACCTTGATTCACGGCTTGCCGTGCACTTTAAGGATACTGACATATCCCCGAAAACTGACGCATTTCCTCGCGTTGCAGAATACTCTGTGCAAAGCACATTTGACTGCACCCTCGGCGGCCCATTTGATAAAGGGTGTCTGACCTGCATTACACCGCCGCAGGCTCTCTGTACAGTCCTCATTTACCTTTACTTCCGCTTCATCGGTTTAGTATTAAGATATATGCATTCTAACACCTGAATATTTTGTTGTCAATAGCCACATTGGATTTTTTGCAAAAAATATCACCTTAAATAATATGCAGTATGACAATTGACAGGTAATTTTCGCGGTGGTAAACTAAACTGGTAAATAATATTTACAATTTTTTCAGGAAGAGTGGTATTTATGAAAAAGACAAAAAAAATCACAGCCCTTATCCTCTGTATTCTGATGGTGTTCGGCGGAACATTTTCAGCATCTGCCGCATTTGACGACAAGTCACTTTCAAGAGACGAATGGCAGAAGGTTTATGAAGAAAACATAACAGATAATACGCTCCCGACTCTTTGCGTAGGTGCAAATGAAACAGAGCTCAATATCTGCTGGCACGCGGATAAAAATGCGGCTTTTCCCGAGGTTAAGTTTGCAAAAACACCCGATATGGAGAATGCAACTGTTTTTAACGGGGAAACAACACCTGCAGAAAACGAGGAACAGCTTGTTTGCCGCGTTACCGTAACAGGCATTGAAGAAAATACCGTTTATTACTATCAGTGGCATTCAGAAAACGGCTGGAGCGATGCATATAAATACGAATCCAAAGGCTTCGACAGCTTCAAAATGCTTCTTGTGGGAGATATTCAGATAGGCGGACAGTCTTATGATAATCCCGAAGAACAATCAAGAATAGGCTATGTATGGCAGAGTGTGCTCCATGAGGCACTTACAAAAAATCCCGACATAAGCTTCCTGCTCTCCCCCGGTGACAACACTTCAACCGGTGAAGCTGCCGACGAATGGCAGACTCTTCTGATGCCCGAATATGTAAGAAGTCTTCCCTTGGCACTTGCTATCGGCAATCACGATAAAAAGGGAATGATGTATGATTACTATACTCATATGCCCAATGAGTTTTTCGGCAAATATTTTGAAGGACTTGACAGAGATTTCTGGTTCCGTTACGGAGATGTTCTTTATCTTATGTTTGACGCTTGTTCAGGCTCGGCTGCTGACCACAGAGCAATGGCAGAAGAGGCTGTAGCCCTTAATCCGGATGCAAAATGGCGTGTAGGAGTTATGCACCAGGGGCTTTATGCTCCCGGCATTGCAATGCTTGAGCCCGAAACAAACATTCTTCTCAATGCTGTTTTTCAGCCCATATTTGAAATGTATGACCTTGATATAGTTTTCACGGGACACACCCATATGCAGGGCAGATCAAACTTCATAAGCGACGGCCTTGTTGTAGGAAGTGCGAAATCGGGAGAAACCTATAAGGATCCCTGCGGCATCATTTATCTTAATACAAATGCCTGCTGTGACCAGGGTAATGCAGGTTACCTTTTTCCCTATACGGCGTATGCATTTGAAGATGCGGATGTTACAACTTATTCAACTGTTGAGTTTACAGAAAGCTCTATGGCAGTTAAAACCTTCAGAGGCGATAACTCAGAATTGCTCGACAGTATCACAATTGAAAAAACAAAAGGTTTTTCAGACACAAAAATAAGCGTATTTTTCCGTACAATGCTTTACAGGTTTGTTGAGCTTCTCGGACTTGTTTATATGCAGATTGATAAAATTGCCGTAGCAATCAGAGGCGGACATTTCTAAGCATAACAATATTGTTTGCAGCTGCGCGGACTTCCCGTTGCAATCAGCCATTTTTAACAGGGCAAAAACCGAAAATAAGTCAAAGAAAACGTAAACACTTAAAACGACAGAATAAGAATTGACAAAAACTCCCCTTCCGTGGTAGAATACCGCACGGAAAGGGAGTTTTTTTATGAATCTTGATTTTGCTTTCTTCTTCAACAGCCTGCTTCTCGGAGCAGGACTTGCTATGGATGCTTTTTCCGTGTCCCTTGCAAACGGACTTAACGAGCCTTGCATGAAGAAAATTAAAATTACATATACTGCCGGCATATTCTCCGTATTTCAGGCTCTTATGCCTCTTATAGGCTGGATATGTGTTTCCACCGTAGCACAGAAATTTGAAGCATTTTCATCCTTAATTCCCTGGATAGCTCTCATTCTTCTCGGCATCATCGGCGGAAAGATGCTTTATGAGGGAATTAAAAACAAGGACTGCGACTGCGAGGAAAAGCCTGCAATCGGCATTACGGGACTTCTCGTTCAGGGAGTTGCAACATCAATAGATGCTCTTTCCGTTGGCTTTACAATTGCGGATTACAACTTCACCGAGGCACTTCTTGCCTGCTTCATCATCGGTTTTGTCACCTTCTTCATCTGCTTTGCAGGTATAAACATCGGCAAAAAAGCAGGAACAAGGCTCTCGGGCAAGGCAGGTATTTTCGGCGGAGCAATCCTCATTTTTATCGGTTTTGAAATCTTCATTTCAAGCTTTGTAGGTTAAAAAATTCTGCACGGGAAATTTTCCCGTGCATTTTTTGTTTTTGGATATTGACAAATCGGTCTACATCTTGTAAACTAAAATTGTAGTCTACAATTTGTAAACCAAAAGGAGTAATTGATATGGCAGATATTCAACCCGGAACCGTTGAAAGCCGTTTTGCAGAGCTTATATGGGAAAGCGAGCCTGTTTCCTCCTCTGATATTGTAAAAATGGCAGAAAAAAATTTCGGATGGAAAAAATCCACCACATTTACCGTGTTGCGGCGCCTTTGTGAAAAGGGACTTTTCAGAAATGAAAAGGGCACGGTGACTTCCCTTGTTTCAAAGCAGGACTTTTACTCAATGCAGAGTGAAAAATTTGTTGAAGACACCTTCGGCGGCTCTCTTCCCGCTTTCCTTGCAGCTTTTACAAAAAGAAAAAAACTGACAGAAGAGGAAATTAATGAACTCCGAAAAATGGTGAACGATTTTAAGGAGGGCTGACAATGGAAGACATCTTCATTAAAATACTCAACATGAGCATAACTGCCTCTTATTTTGCAATTGCCCTGATTTTAATAAGAATAGTATTCAAAAAAATACCCGGATGGATAAGCTGTATCCTGTGGGGACTTGTGGGCCTTCGTCTTGTTCTGCCCTTTTCCTTCGAAAGCATATTAAGCCTTATTCCCAGTGCCGAAACAGTACCCGCCGATATAATGTTTTCTACAACTCCACACATTTCAAGCGGTATTCCTGCATTTAATTCGGTAATAAACCCCGTAATTGAAGAATCCTTCACACCCGATGTTTCATACAGTGTCAATCCTTTGCAGGTGATAATGTTTATTTTGTCAGTATTATGGCTAACGGGTATTGTCATAATGCTTCTATATGCCTTAATAAGCTACATTCTCATTAAAAGAAAAATCCGTGAAAGCATAAAAGAAGCTGACGGCACATATATCTGCGATACCATTGCAACGCCATTTATTTTAGGTATTATAAAACCGAAAATTTTCATTCCTACCTGTATAAATGAAGCTGACAGACCGCACATAATTGCACACGAAAAGGCACACATAAAGAGACTGGACCATCTGTGGAAGCCTTTGGGATTTCTGATTCTTTCCGTTTATTGGTTCAATCCTCTTATGTGGGCAGCCTACATTTTCCTTTGCCGTGACATTGAAGCCGCCTGCGATGAAAAGGTACTGAAAACAATGGGAGCGGAAATAAAAAAAAGCTATTCAGAAGCATTAATAAACTGCTCAGCTCCCAGAAGGCTTGTTACCGCCTGTCCCCTCGCCTTCGGTGAAACGGGGGTAAAGCAGAGAATCAAAAACATTTTAAGCTACAAAAAGCCCACACTGTGGATAATAATTACAGCACTTGTTGTAAGTATAATTCTCTCTGTCTGCTTTATGACAAATCCCCGCGGCACACGTATTGATGACATAAAAGGATACGAGGAAATTTTCCGCGATGTAGAAAAGCTTCAGTTTTTTACGGGGGAAAATACCATAAAAACCACCGAAGACCCTGCATACGAGCTTCGTGCTCTGAAAAAGGTAAAAATCAATCCCGAACCCCTGGAATCTGATATAAATGTGTATTACAAAATCGAAATAAATGATAAATTTGCAATACTCATCAACCGTGATTTTGAATATCTTCAGCTGAGAGATATGAACTACAATGATACGGAAATTGTTACAGATACCACAATTCTTTCCTATGATGACGGAATAAGACCGTCTTCGGTATATAAAATTGAGGATGCAAGAAATATAAAGGACTTTTTCCTCAGCTCATCACAAACGGTAATATTCAACCAAGGCGAGGATGACAAGTCGGGAATCACCGATTACCCCGGTGTTTATATCACCCTCGACAGCATAGAAACCAACACCGAGGGATTTACCTTCTTCAATGTCACCTGGCACAATGAAACCGATGAAATCATAACCTTCGGTGAATCGTTCTCAACAGAATATGATGACGGCACGGGATATATTTTTATCACACCGAAGGATGCTGAATTCAATACAATAGCATATATCCTGAAGCCTCACACCGAAATCACACACTCATATTCCGTTCACGGACTTGATATCAGCCGAAGCGGCACATACCGTATAACAACGGGATTTTCCCCCGAAAATATCGGTCATTATATTACACAGATTGTTTTTACGCTTACTACCTCTGACACCTCCTCTGAAAGCTCTGTGGGCGGTGTGTCGGGTCCCACAGCCGTTGTTACCACAAGGAAGCTTACCCTCGATGATGTAATAAAGCTGTCAGAAAAAGGCGAGGACCTTACCTGGGATGATTTTGCACCCTATTCATACGCAGAGCCCACAAGAGGCACCTTTCTTCCCGAAATTGTAAGGACATATCAGATTGACGAGAGATTCCGTCTTGATGTTGTAGGCAATCGAACAGAAAAACCCTATGCTATTGATCTGATTACGCCGGCAAACGGTGTCAATCCTCACGGCTGCCGTATAACGGATGATGTTGAAGCATTTATAAAAGCACACGAAAAGGATCCCATTGAAAGAAGCCTATCCTTCGCACAGTGGCACATCCCCGTTGACAACACGGGAGAAAATTACAACTGCTTTTTTGAGAACGCAAGCTATTCCGTTCTCCCCTACAACCGCACACAGTATCTTCCCGTAATAAAAATCGAAAGCTTCAATGAGCTTCAGAGCTTCATAAACAAGTTTGACGGTAAAATGAATTTTAACGGAGTAAACGGCTACGACGGTATTCCGTTTGATGCACTCTGTGATTCATACGAAAAAGAATATGCAGATTTCTTCAAAAATAATGTTCTTTTCATCACCTACTGCACAACGGATAATACAGCACAGTACCCTGAACTCGGATATGCCGTAGTCTGTGAAAACACACTCAACATCTGCATAAATCAAAGCTCCTCTGAAGATAACGGAGATGATGTAATAACCGGTTGGCTTGTAATATCCGAAGTCGCCCGTAAGGATATAAGTGAGGTTTACAGAGTCGATGCCTTTTTGTCAGAGACAAGAGACACTAATAACAATGGAGAAAAAAGTGTTCTCGAGGCATACACATATCTGACAGGTGATTCCCTTGATCCCACCTTCACTCTTTATGATGACGGAACCTTTGAGTTTTTCTTTCATCCCCTTTCAAGCTATATCGCAGTCGGGACTTATGAAAAAACAAAAAATATGCTGATTCTCACAGCAGATGACGGAAGTGTTTATAAATTCACACAGAATATTCCCTACAGATACAGCTTCGACAAAAAATCTTCCGCAGAAATACCTTATTTTGCAGACATCGAAGATAATGCAGTATTTATAAGAGCACAATAAGGAAGCATAAAAAAGGCGGTTCAGATTTTCTGAACCGTCACATTTTTATTTTTACTTATATCTCAAAATCAAGACAGCTTCTCTGCTTTGTAAAGGGTCTTACCTTAGTATTTGCCACTTCTTGATGAAGAGGGTGGGAAGCATAGAATTTCAGAGCTTCCTCATTTTCAAAGGTAGAATCAAGCATTAAATCAGCCGTTGAAGAAGCAAGCCCCTGAGTGTTTACCTTTATATCGACAAGGCCGTCAATTTTTCCTTGAAGTCCCTCAAGACCTTCTTTTATACCCAGCTTTATACTTTCCTTTTCTTCCTGTGAAAATTCATCCTTAAGATTCCACAGAATAATATGCTTAACCATAATTTCACTCCGTTACAACATCAATTTTTTCTATACCGTAGTACTTAAAGCAGCAAACGGCATTTTTATTCAGTCTTTCGCCGCATATTGCAATCGGCACTGCAGGGGGACAGCTGACAGAGGGTGAAGCAAGAATCCTTCCCTCCGCTTGGTCTGTGCTGACGGACTCATATTCCATAAAAAGTGCATCTTTGATTTCTATAACCTGCTCACAAGGGGAAATTGCAGGAATTTCATCCGAAATTGACCTTTTTCTCTCTATCGATAAAAGAGTTTTTTCAAGATAGTCAAGCTCGTCCGCTCCGTTTTCCGGGGAAATCATCATAACAACAAAATCAGGATCGGAAAACTCGCATTCAATACCGTAATTTCTCAGAATTTCAGAAAAATCAGTTCCCTTATATCCGTATTCTTTCGTGCGGATTGATAATTTCAGCGGTTCGTCTCCCGCAAGAGAATAACCATTTTCCGAAAGTGTATTTTTAAGTCTTGATATTCTTTCGGCAACAGCCCTTATTTCATCGGCATAACCCTCTGATAGTCTTCTGTTAGTCTTATCAAGGGAATTGAGTATAAGATATGAAGGACTCGTTGATGCAAAAAGCGACATAGCTCTTTGGGCATTTACCGCAAGATACCTCGGTGCTTCAGGAGAAAAATGCAGATATGCGCCTCCGGTCAGCACGGGAAGGGTTTTGTGGGCAGAATCGCAGCAAATATCAGCACCGAGAGTTATGGGATGCCTGTCTTCACTGAGAAAACGAAGATAAGCCCCGTGGGCATTGTCAACTGCCAGAAGAACACCGTGCTTATGCGCAACCTCCGAAAGTCCTCTGATATCTGCAGTATTTCCGATATAGTCAGGACTTGTGATATACACAGCTATCGGCTTTTCCTCACAATTTTCAAGAAACGCTTCAAGTGACGACGGGGTTATTTCAGCAGAAACCACGCTTTCCCTCTCCTCAGGGTAAAGCCACAGAACATCAATTCCCAAAAGCGCCGAAGCCGTCATAAATACCTTATGGGCATTTCTTCCTGCGGCAATAAGAGGCTTTCTGCCCGACATCTGTGCATACATCTTAATGAGAGTGAGCATTGCCCTTATACAAAGGGATGAGCCTTCTGCCGAATATACAGTTTTTTCTGTTCCGAAAATATCGGAAGCATTACGCTGACTTTCGGCAAGAATCCCGTCCTCGTGATAAAGAACATCAGCATCCTTTATTTCCGTGATATCACAAGGATTCTCATTTCCCTTATGACCGGGAACGTGAAATCTTATAAATTTTTCGTTTTTATATTTTTCAATAAAGCTGCAAACGGGGGTATCCATTACGCATTGCCTTCCAGAGATTTGGCTGCCTCAAGCATAATTGCACATTCCATTCTTTTTCTGAAAAGGTCGCAGCCGTAAGAATAAATTCCTTTTACCGAGCCTGTTGCGTGATATGCATTGGCAGCACAGCCGCCGGAGCAGTAAAGCTTTGCCCAGCAATCGGCACACTCGGGACGTGTATAGACATTACAAGCCATAAATTCGTCCTGAATTTCAGTATTAGTAACACCGTCAAAGACATTTCCGAGACGGAACTTTTCTTCTCCCACAAACTGATGGCAGGGATAAAGATCTCCCCAGGGTGTAACTGCCATATACTCGGTTCCCGAGCCGCAGCCTGAAACTCTCTTATATATGCAGGGGCCGCCCTTAAGGTCAATCATATAGTGATAGAATGTAAAGGGATTTCCTTCCCTGTGACGTGCAAGCATCATATCGGCGAGATCCTCATACTGCTTCATAACAACTGCCTTGTCTTCCTCTGTAAGAGCGGAAGGATCATCAGGTGCGCACACTACGGGCTCCATGCTAAGCTCTGTAAAGCCAAGATCAAGCATTGTTTTTATATCCTCTAAAAAATCAGGATTCAAGTGGGTAAAGGTACCTCTCATATAGTAATTTTTGTTATCTCTTGCCTTAACAAACTTCTGGAATTTCGGTACAATCTGCTCCCAGGAGCCTCTGCCCTGATAATCCACACGGAAACGGTCGTGAACTTCCTTTCTTCCGTCAAGACTTAAAACAACATTACTCATTTCACGGTTTGAAAATTCAATAACATCATCATCAATAAGCATACCGTTGGTGGTAAGTGTAAAGCGGAAATTCTTTCCCTTTTCCTTTTCAATGCTTCTTGCATATTCAACAAGCTGCTTTACAACAGTGAAATTCATAAGAGGCTCTCCGCCGAAAAAGTCCACCTCAAGATTTCTTCTTTTGCCCGAATTTTCAACAAGAAAATCAAGAGCACGCTTTCCTACCTCAAAGCTCATAAGGGCACGGTCGCCGTGATACTTTCCCTGACTTGCAAAGCAGTATGAGCAGTTGAGATTACAGGTGTGTGCAATATGAAGGCACAAAGCCTTTACAACACCCGAGGTTCTCTTTTTAAGCTCTCCCGCAATGGGCTTGAAGGTATCCTCGGTAAAAAGCTTTCCTGCCTTCTTAAGCTCAGAAAGCTGTGTGAGACAGTCTGCAATTTCTTCTCTTGTCACATCGGGATTATCGGGATATTTTGCAAGAATTTCCCTTGTAATTTCTTCTGCGGAACACTTTTCGTACATATTGATGATGTCAAATGAGGCATCATCAACAACGTGGACAGAGCCTGAATTTGTGTCAAGCACAATGTTCATTCCGCTGAGTTTATATGAGTGTATCATAAATATTTCTCCGATTCACAAAAAATGCCGCCACTCGGCGGCAAAATCTGTTTGATTAAATTAGTCCTGATTCTTGTTTTCGCACTGCTGATTAGCAATACCGCAGCTGGTCTTACAAGCTGACTGACAGGATGTCTGGCATTCGCCGCAGCCGCCGTTCTTTGCGCTTTCGCAGAGATTCTTAGTTTCAATTGTCTGAATTTTCATATTTAATATCCTCCGGAACATTTTTTTATAGTGTATCACATCATTTAACATAAGTCAATTGACATATTGAAATTTTTATAAAAAGATTGTTTGACACAACTAACGCAGAGTGCTATAATTGAGCTGAATTAAGTTTGAAAGAGGTACAGATTATGACAGCAATTCTCAACAAATTCATTTCTCTTGTGCTGGTTCCCCTTTTCTTCAGCACTTTCCTTCCCTTCTTGCAGATAGCACAGCTTTTCAATCTGCCCCAGGAGGTTATTTCCCTTTCGGAAAACGGAATTGGCTCCGATGAAGACCCCGTCTTCCTTACAGCTCACAGAGGTGTTCAGGCTGAAGCTCCCCAGAATACCCTCCCTGCTTACGAAAAGGCTGTTGAATACGGCTATTACACAGCAGAATGTGACATTCAGCTTACAAAGGACAACGAATGGGTTCTTAACCATAACAGCGATACCGGTGCTATGTTCTGCGAAATTGCAGAAATCTCAGAATGTACTCTCGCGGAGCTTAAAACATTTTCCTACAAATCAGGTGCAAATTTCTGGAAATATGAAAATCTCAGAATCCCCACTCTCGGCGAATATCTTGATGTCTTTGTAGGCACTGAAACCCGTCCCCAGATTGAAATCAAGGCAGAAGGCTTTGATATGCTCTACAAGATTATTGATGAAATCAAGGCAAGAGATATGGTAGAGCAGGCTATCATCATCACCTTCAATTATGAACAGCTTCAGTACATTGATGCTATGAACACAGGCATTGAGCTCTGGTATCTTTGTGATGCGATAACTCCTGAAATCATCGCAGAAGCACAGGCTCTCAATTCAGAGTGCTGGCTCTCCCCCAACTTTGAAGCAAATGATGCCGCTTCCATTCAGCTTGCAATTGATGCAGGTGTCAGCTGCTCCTTCTGGACAGTAAATGACCTTGAGGATGCAAAAATGCTCTACGATATGGGCATAAGATATATTGAAACCGACATTTTTATTAACTGATTTACCCAAGGAGTTGTCATACGACAGCTCCTTATTTTTCTTTTGTGCTTGACTTGTGTGAAAAAATTGTTATATAATAATATTTAATTAGATTTCTGAGAGGAGATTGTCATGAAACATCCCGAAATAGTTAACAAAATGACACTTGAACAGAAGGCTGCTTTTGTCTCCGGTCTTGACTACTGGCATACCCAGGGCAGCAAGGAGCTGGGGCTTCCTTCTATCAATATTACGGACGGCCCTCACGGTCTTCGTAAGAAAAACGAAAATAAGAAAACAAGTGACGGCATAGGCCTCGGCAATTCAGTGCCTGCCACCTGCTTCCCTCCCGCATCGGCTACTGCCTGCTCATGGGATCCCGAGCTTATTGAATTTATGGGTAAGGCTCTTGCAGACGAATGTCTCAAGGAAAAGGTTTCAGTAATTCTCGGCCCCGGTATGAACATCAAGCGTGCCCCCACATGCGGAAGAAACTTTGAATATTTCTCGGAAGACCCCGTGCTTGCAGGTAAAATGGCTGCAGGTCTTGTAAAGGGTGTTCAGTCAAAGGGCGTCGGCACATCTCTTAAGCATTACGCCTGCAACTCACAGGAAGCTTACAGAATGATCGTTAACGAGGTTGTTGATGAAAGAGCATTAAGAGAGCTTTATCTCGCAGCCTTTGAAATTGCCGTAAAAGAGGCTTCCCCCTGGACTGTTATGAACTCCTATAACAGAATCAACGGCGAATATGCTTCTCAGAACAGCTATCTCCAGAAGAAGGTTTTAAGAGGCGAATGGGGCTTTGACGGTCTTATTGTTACAGACTGGGGCTCATCCGTTGACAGAATCCCCGGACTTCTTTGCGGTACTGACCTTGAAATGCCTTCATCAGGCGGATACAATACAAAGAAAATTATTGATGCAGTAAATAACGGCGAGCTTAAGATTGAAGACCTTGACGAAAGAGTTGATGTTGTAGTTGACCTTATCATCAAGTCTAAGCCCGCGCTTGAAAAGGGTGCCGATTTCACCTTTGATGCTCACCATGAGGTTGCAAGAAAGGTTGCAGAAGGCTCAATGGTGCTTCTTAAGAACGATGACGGAATTCTTCCTCTTAAAAAGGGGATGAAGGTTGCAGTTATCGGTGAGCTCGCAGCTGCTCCCCGCTATCAGGGCGCAGGCTCATCTGTAATTAACCCCACAAAGCTTGACAATGCTCTTGACGAGTTAAAGAAGCTTGGTGTTGATGTTACATATGCTAAAGGCTATGAAAAGAGCAAGAATGAAGTAAACGAAGCTCTTTTTGCAGAAGCTGAAAATGCAGCAAAAAATGCAGATATCGCTCTCGTATTCGTAGGTCTTACGGAAGAATTTGAAGGCGAAGGCTATGACAGAGCAGACATTGAAATGCCCTCTTCTCATAATGCTCTTGTAAGCGCTATTGCAAAAGCAAATGCAAACACAGCAGTTGTTCTTGCAGCAGGCTCAGTTGTAAATCTTCCCTGGATAAATGAAGTAAAGGCTCTTCTTGACTCCCGTCTTGGCGGTCAGGCCTCCGGTAGCGCCGTTGCAAACATTCTCACAGGTGCTGTTAATCCCTCAGGTAAGACAAGCGAAACCTATCCCCTCGCTTATTCCGAGAATCCCACCTACGGCAACTATCCTGCAGGCCCTGTTACAAGCGAGCACAGAGAATCAATCTACATCGGCTACCGCTACTATGACAAAGCAAAGAAGGATGTTCTCTTCCCCTTCGGCTACGGTCTTTCTTACACAACATTTGAATACAGCGATTTAACAGTTTCCGCTGAAGAAATCAGCACAGATGATACACTTACGGTTTCCTTCAAGGTAAAGAACACAGGCTCTGTTGCAGGGGCAGAAGCAACTCAGCTTTATGTAGGCGACATTGAATCCACAATTTTCCGTCCTCTTAAGGAGCTGAAAGCATTCAGTAAAGTATTCCTTCAGCCCGGCGAAGAAAAGGAAGTAAAATTCACACTTTCAAAGAGAGATTTCGCATTCTTCAATGTATATTCCGGTGAATATCAGGTAGAAAGCGGTGATTTCGCAATTCTTATCGGTGCTTCCTCAAGAGATATCAAGCTTATAAAGACAGTAAAGGTAAATTCAACGGATACAGCACCTATCCCCGACTACTCTCTCAGTGCTCCCGCATATTATACTGCAGACATTTCTGCAATGAACGGTGCTCAGTTTGAAGCAGTGCTCGGAAGACCCATTCCCGATGCCGACCGCGACACAACAAAGCCCATTGACATTTACTGCTGCCTTGATGATGCAAGACACACCAAGTGGGGCGGAAAAATCTGCAACCTTATTGAAGGTATGATGTCAAAGTTCGGCTCCGAAGCAAACGGCGACGGCAAGATGATTGCAGCTATGGCAACACAGATTCCCATCAGAAACTTCATCGCAATGAGTATGGGTGTATTCTCAGTTGAAATGGCAGACGGACTTCTTATGATTCTCAATGATGACAAGTCAAGCTTCAGAGGAGTTATGAAAATTATAGGCAGAATCGGACCTGCTATCACAAAGCTTCCCGCACTTATCAAATCCATCTAAAAAATAAAGAGCCTGCCGTTTTCTGCGGCAGGTCTTTTTAATGAAGCTGTCAGACTGCATATTTTCCCTTATGTCAAATATATCTCACGAACAAAAAACTCCTATAAGCGTTATAATCAATTATGCAGAACTTCTTCAGACAGAAAAGCTTTCCGATAAATAATCAAGCACAAAGCTAACGTTTCCACGTAGCCTTGTGCTTGTTTTTTAACCTTACAATATGAAAATTTTTCAGCTTTTAAATCGGACAGTAAATACAGTTCCGTTTTCGACGTCACTTGTAACATCAATATCCGCTCCGTGAAGAGCTGCAAGATTTTTACAGATTGAAAGTCCCAGTCCGTATCCTCCGCCCGTAGTCCTTGCCTTATCGGAACGGTAAAAGCGGTCAAAAATATGAGGAATATCCTCTTCAGGGATAGGAGCTCCCGTATTTTTTGCAGAAAGATAAATATCATACCCAATAAAGCGTTTTAGGTGATAAGCTCTGCGTTTTTTTAATGTCAGCACCGCTTCTCCTCCGATTCCGGAATACTTCACCGCATTATCGAGAAGAATGTGAATTATCTGATTCAGTGCCACTGCATCGCCTTCAATTGCAATATTCTTTTCAACATCAGTAACAAGATTTACCCCGTTTTCAAATGCAACAGGCTCAAACTGAAGTGCGGACTGCATAGCAAGATCAGAAAGATTAACCTGTTCAAACTGATTGGTCCTGCTCATATTATCTGTTTTTGCAAGAAGAAGCAGCTTTTCCACAAGCTCCTTCATGTGATTTGCTTCTTCACCCGTGCTGTTTACCCATTGAAGCTGACTTTCAACCGTTTCGTCCTTATGGGACTGAAGTATTCCGTTATTTGTAAGAATAACCGTCAGAGGTGTTTTCAGCTCATGGGAAGCATCCGCAATAAAGTTTTTCTGCTGCTCCCAGGCTCTTTCCACAGGCTTCAGACACATTTTTGCAAGAAAACGCATTACTGCCCACAAAAACAATGACGACAACAGCATAAAAATGGCACCATCAACAAGAATTATCTTAAGATACTGGAAATACTGACTGGAATCCGCAAAAGCAATTCTGGTGTCGTTTAAGAAGCTGTGTTTACTATAGAAAAGATTCAGCTCATAGATATGTCCGAATTCATATTCTGTATCAAGAGCATAAGATACAGCTCTTGCGACAATTTCCTCATCCATATTTGCACGGCTGAACTCAAGTATGGCTATGTTCCCCATATCCTTCACTTCAACCACACACACATTGCCTGCATGAAGTGCAAAAAGCGAATCCTGAGAATTATTTGTACCTATCTGCGGATATAATACTGTTTCGGGAGTAGCCGAAAAAGTATGCAGAACCGATCGCATATCAACGGTTATAGTTAAAAAAAACACCACAGCGGAAACAATATAAAAGAACGCCAAAACAATTGAAATAATCGACATAGAAATTGCTACAAAGCGGCGCCTTAGTTTATTCAGCATCTTCCTTCACCTCAAGACGGTATCCTATTTTTCTGAGCGATGCAATTTCAACGGAGCTGCCGATAAAATCAAGCTTTTTTCTGAGGAAGGATATATAAACCTCAACATTGTTATCAACAGCATTTGAGTCATATCCCCATACCTTGACAATAAGATCATCCTTGGTAACAACAATACCGGGGCTGCTCATAAATATCTTCATTATCTCAAATTCCTTGAAATTAAGATGAACACTTTTATCATTACACTTAAGATCGCAGGTGGAGAGATTAAGCCTGAGTCCGTTGAATGACAGCTCATCTATCACTACCTCTCCCTGTCTTCTGGTAAGTGCCCGCACGCGGGCAAGAAGCTCCTCCGGATCAAAGGGCTTTGTCATATAGTCATCTGCCCCCGAATCAAGCCCCTTTACCTTATCAGCAATCTGATCCTTTGCAGTAAGCATAAGTATAGGTGTTGCAACCTTTTCTTTTCTCAGGCGCGAAGCCACCTCATATCCGTCAATACCCGGAAGCATAACATCAAGAATTATAATGTCATAAATTCCGCTGACTGCATAATCATAGCCGTCATTACCGTCGAAGGCCACATCAACCATATATTTCTGCTGAGTCAAAATATGCTCTAAAGCCGCAGCAAGCCGCCTTTCATCCTCAACTACTAAAATCTGCATAAAATCCTCCGTTATGTTCTTTTATATATTATTACATAAATACCTTCATCAATCAAGATTTTATTGACATGAACTTAAAACTGACTTAAAACCTGTCTGCGAAAGAAATAAAGAAATGTAAATATAAATCGGAGACACCTCATCAGCATCTCCGATTTTTTATGCACGCTTGATTTTTCTTGAAAGAGTCTTCTCAAAGGGAGTTTCACGAATTCTGACAGAGTCAATCTGCTTATAGGAAGGAAGCTCTCTTAAAACATATTTCATATCAGCATCAATCTCTGCAGGAGATTTATCTATTTCCTCTTCACAATAAATCTCAGCAATCAGAGCAACCTCTTCTCCGTGCTTGTTCTTTTTAGCCTTTACAACTACCTCTGATACGTAATCAATTCCCATAATAAGATTTTCAATCTCCTCAGGAAAAATATTTTTACCGTTATTAAGCACTATAAGATTTTTCTTTCTGCCGGTAATTATAAGCATATCATCCTTGGTCAGTCTGCCGTAATCTCCCGTTCTGAACCAGCCGTCAGAAAAAGCCTCGCTGGTCTGCAAGGGATTCTTGTAATATCCGAGCATTACGTTGTCGCCCTTTACGAGGATTTCGCCCTCACCGTTTTCATCGGGATCTTCAATTTTCCACTGAATACAGGCAAGTCTGTGTCCTACACTTTCAAAGGAGTTGTCGCTGAAGGAATTTACACTAACTAAAGGTGAACATTCAGTAATACCGTAACCTCCGATAAGAGTAATACCGAGAGTATCAAAAAATTCGCCGATTTCTTTTCTGATAGCGGCACCGCCGCAGATAATAAGCTTAAGATTTCCTCCGAATTCCTCAAGGATGTCTGCAAATATCTTTCTTCTTATATCAATACCGAGCTTTCGTAAAACCTTGGTAAGCCTTACGCCAAATTTGAATTTTGCTTCCTTCTCCTGCTTTTTTATGCTTCTCTGAATACCGTTGATAAACATTTCGGCAAACAAGGGAACAATTATTACGTAATCGGGCTTAAAAAGCTTGAAGTCGGAAAGAACCTGCTTGAGTGAGGTATTTATGCACATTGTGGCACGGCAATGGATTGATGAAAAAATATCAACAACAGCCTCGTATGTATGGCACATAGGAAGCACGGAAAGACCGACACTTAAAACATTACATACCTCAAGTCCGTAATTAACCTCAGCAATAAGATTGTTCTCCGACAGCATTACACCCTTTGATGCACCTGTTGTGCCGGATGTAAAAACAAGAAGCTTAAGAGAATCCTTATCTTCATTGACACAATTTTCAAAAACCTCGGGAGGTGCCTGTCTTCCCAGCTCCATTACACGTTCATATGAAATGAATCTGCCGTCATCAATATCCTTATCAAGACAAATAAAATATCTGATGTTCGGAAGATTTTCAGCGTTTTTCATAAGATTTTCAGCAGTTGAGCTGTCATAAAAAACGGCAATACTGTCACTTACTGTAAGAACATTCACGAGATCTCTTTCAGGCAGCTCCTTGTCAACAGGAACAAAAACACCCTTTGACTGAAGACGTGCCATATAGGAAACAATCCATCTGTAAGAATTCTTTGCGGCACAGGCAATATGCCCCTCACCGAGACCGAGAGCACAAAGACCTGCAACAAGACAGCGTGTGTCGTCATAAAACTCACGGAAGGTAACCTCTGCAATACGCTTTCCCTTTATACGATACTTGAAGGCACACTTGTCTGCATCCTCTGTGGCTGCAAGATAAACCATTTGTCTGATTGAATCAATTTTTGAATAAGCCATTAAACTTCTCCCGATATAATCGACACAAAACTGTCTTAATTGTTGTTAATATACACTTTTTTAATTAAGCCTCTATTAATTTTCCGTTAATACGTATTAACAAAATATGTCTGTTTTGTTAATATCATATAATTATATATATTAATAATAATTATTATAAATATGTTTAACTATCTTATTGACTTTATTTGCTTAAAGTGTTAAATTATAATGTAATTCGGCTGATATTCTGCCGCTTTTTAAGACTATATTGTTCAGGAGACTTATTACGCTATGCCAATTACCGAAATTCTGCAGAAAAATGCAGATTTTTACCCTAACGATTTAAGCCTGGTTGAAATCAACCCTCAGCTTGACAACAACACAAAAATGACCTGGAGAGAATATTCTCTTATTGTTACAAATCCACACGAGGCATACCGCCGCGAAATGACATGGGGCGAGTTCAACAAAACAGCAAACCGCTTTGCAAACCTCCTTCTGACCCGCGGCATCAAAAAAGGTGACAAGGTTGCAATTCTTATGATGAACTGCATCGAGTGGCTCCCCGTTTACTTCGGTGTTCTGAAAACAGGTGCTGTTGTGGTTCCTCTCAATTACAGATATACAGCTGACGAAATCAAGTATTGTATAAATAAAGCAGATGCAGACTTTATTGTGTTCGGCCCGGAATTTACGGGAAGAATTGAAGAAATCTGTCACCGTGTACCCCGAGTAAAAATGTGGCTTTACTGCGGTGAGGACTGTCCCTCATTTGCTGACAGTCTTGATGAGCTTATCTCCTACTGCTCTTCAAAGTCTCCTAAAATTCATATTACAGACGATGATGATGCTGCAATATATTATTCATCAGGTACAACAGGCTTCCCCAAGGCAATTCTTCATTCACATAAAGCTCTTATGCATTCCTGTATGACTGAGCAGGCACATCACTCACAGACAAAGGATGATGTTTTCCTTCTCATTCCTCCCCTTTATCATACGGGTGCTAAAATGCACTGGTTCGGCTCCTTCCTGGTAGGCGCAAAATCAGTTATCCTCAAGGGCATAAAGCCTCAGTGGATAATAAACACGGCAAGTGAAGAAAAATGCTCCATTGTTTGGCTTCTTGTTCCGTGGGCGCAGGATATTCTTGATGCCATCGATTCGGGAGAGATTGACCTTTCTCAGTATGACCTTTCACGCTGGAGACTTATGCATATCGGTGCTCAGCCCGTTCCTCCCTCACTTATCAAGAGATGGCAGAGCATTTTCCCCTCTCATCAATATGACACAAACTACGGACTCAGCGAATCTATCGGTCCCGGCTGTGTTCACCTTGGTGTTGAAAACATACATAAGGTCGGCGCTATCGGAAAAGCAGGCTTCGGCTGGGAAGTAAAAATTGCCGATGAAAACGGACTTGAGGTTCCTCAGGGCGAGGTCGGTGAGCTTGCAGTAAAAGGCCCCGGTGTTATGAGATGCTACTACAAGGACGAAAAGGCAACGGACGAAATCCTCAAGGGCGAATGGCTTTACACAGGTGATATGGCAATGTGTGATGAAGACGGCTTTATTTTCCTTGTTGACCGTAAGAAGGATGTTATTATCTCAGGCGGTGAAAACATTTACCCTGTACAGATAGAGGATTTCTTAAGACGCCACGAAGCTATAAAGGACGTTGCGGTTATCGGTATTGCACATCCCCGTCTTGGTGAAATTGCAGCAGCAATCATTGAAGCAAAGGAAGGAATAACACTTACAGAAGAGGAGATCAACGATTTCTGTCTTGATCTTCCCAAATATAAAAGACCCCGTAAAATTATTTTTGCGGATGTCCCCAGAAATCCCACAGGCAAAATTGAAAAGCCTGCACTCAGAAAGAAATATCAGAGTGAAAATCTCATAAAAATGCAGAACGAAATCAATTAAGGTGATAAGATAAATGAAACAGTTAATGTTAGGTAACGCAGCCGTAGCAAGAGGCTGTTATGAAGCAGGAGCAAGGGTTGTTTCCTCATACCCCGGAACACCCAGCACGGAAATTACCGAAAATGCAGTAAAATATGATGAAATTTACTGTGAATGGGCACCTAATGAAAAAGTAGGCGCGGAAGTTGCTATCGGTGCTTCTATTGCAGGAGCAAGAGCAATGACATGTTGTAAGCACGTAGGTCTCAACGTAATGGCAGACCCCGTATTTACAGCTTCCTACACAGGTGTAAACGGCGGTCTTGTTATTGCGGTTGCAGATGACCCCGGAATGCACTCCTCACAGAATGAGCAGGACTCCCGTCACTATGCAAAGGCTTCCAAGATTATGATGCTTGAGCCCTCCGATTCCTCCGAATGTAAGGAATTTACAAAAATGGCTTTCAGCCTCAGTGAGGAGTTTGACACTCCCGTTTTCCTTCGCCTTACAACAAGAGTTTCTCATTCACAGAGTCTTGTTGAATTAAACGAAAGAGAAAATGATACTCTTAAGGATTACGAAAAGAATCCAGCAAAATATGTTATGATGCCCGGCAATGCTATCAAGAGACACGTTGATGTTGAAAACAGAATTGCGGCTCTCACCGAATATGCTGAAATCTCTCCTCTCAATACTGTTGAAGACAACGGAGCTGAAATCGGTATCATTACTTCGGGTATTACATATGCATATGCAAAGGAAGCTCTCGGAAATAAGGCTAATTTCTTAAAGCTCGGTTTTGCCTATCCTATGCCCGTAAAGCTCATTAAGGACTTTGCAGCTAAGTGCAAAAAGGTTTATGTTATTGAAGAGCTTGATCCCTTTATTGAAGAGCACTGTAAGGTAAACGGCATAGATGTTATCGGCAAGGAAGTGTTCACTCTTCTCGGTGAATATAGTGTTAATCTCATTAAGAAGGTTGTACTCGGTGAAAATGTTCCTGATGTAAAGCCCGAGCCTATTCCCGTACGTCCCCCCGTTATGTGTGCAGGCTGTCCCCACAGAGGTACATTCTATGTGCTTAAAAAGCTGGGACTTACCGTTTCAGGAGATATCGGTTGTTACACTCTCGGCGCTGCAGCACCCCTCAATGCAATTGATACAACAATCTGTATGGGCGCTTCAGTCAGTGCCGCTCACGGTATGGCAAAGGCAAGAGGAGCCGAATTTAACAAAAAGCTCGTATCCGTTATCGGTGACTCAACCTTTATGCACTCGGGTATAACAGGACTTATTGATATTGTTTATAACAAAGGTGCAAACACAGTTCTTATTCTTGATAATTCCATCACAGGTATGACAGGACATCAGGACAATCCCACCACAGGAAGAACCATCAAGGGAGAGCCTACAAAGCAGGTTGATCTCGAGCTTCTTTGCAAAGCCGTGGGTATTGACAGTGTAAGAATTGCTGATCCCTTTGATGTAAAGGAATTTGAAAAGGTTGTTAAAGAAGAAACTGCAAAGGACGAGCCTTCGGTTATCATCGCACAGCGTCCCTGTGCACTTCTCAAAACCGTAAAATATACAGGAAGATGTGTTATCACAGATAAATGTAAAAACTGCAAGATGTGCCTTAAGGCAGGCTGTCCTGCAATTACAGTAAAGGACGGAAAGCCCGTAATTGATGCCACACAGTGCAACGGATGCGGTCTTTGTATGAATATATGCCCCTTTGATGCTATAGAAAAGGAGGAGGCTTAAAATGGAAACCAGAAGCATAATGATAGTCGGTGTCGGTGGTCAGGGAACACTTCTTGCCAGCCGTATTCTCGGAAATGCAGTTATCAGCCAGGGCTATGACGTTAAGGTATCCGAGGTTCACGGAATGAGCCAGAGAGGCGGCTCTGTTGTGACCTATGTACGCTACGGCGAAAAGGTACACTCCCCCATTATCGACAAGGGCGGCGCCGATATGATTTTAGCCTTCGAGCTTCTCGAAGCAAAGCGTGCCCTTCCTTTCCTTAAAGATGACGGAAAGATTATTGTAAACACTCAGGAAATTGATCCTATGCCCGTAATTATCGGTGCAGCCGAATATCCGACAGCTATAGAAGCTGACCTCAAAGAGAAGGCTGACACAACAGCGGTTGATGCACTGTCACTTGCAAAAGCAGCAGGAAACGCAAAAGCCGTAAACGTTGTTCTCATCGGTGTTATGGCAAAAAACTGGGATATTCCCTACGAGGTATGGACAGAAACAATCAGAAACACCGTGCCCGAAAAGTTCCTCGAAATAAACCTTAAAGCCTTTGAACTTGGCTACAACTCATAAGGAGAAATAAAATGAAAGAATTAAACAGAAAAATAGAACATCTTTCCGATTCCGTTATCCGCAGAATGACAAGAATTTCAATGGAATGCGGAGCAATTAACCTTTCTCAGGGCTTCCCCGATTTTGACCCTCCCAAGTTTATTATGGACAACCTCGCAAGAGTTGCATCCGAGGGCCCTCACCAGTATTCTCCCACATGGGGTGCATACAACTACAGAGCTGCAGTTGCAAAAAAGGTCGGTATGTTTATGGGGATCGAGCTTGATCCCGACAAAAACGTTTTAGGTACAATCGGCAGCACCGAAGCTATGATGGCTACAATGATGGCTATTTCAAATCCCGGAGATAAGATAGTTATCTTCTCCCCCTACTTTGAAAACTATGCCGCACAGAGCCTTTTCAACTCAATTGAGCCTATCTTTGTTCCCCTTGTTCCCCCTGCATTCACATTTGATGCAGACAGACTTGAGGAAGCATTCAAGGATCCCAAGACAAAGGCTATGCTTCTTTGCAATCCCTCAAACCCCTCAGGCCGAGTATTCACAAAGGAAGAGCTTCAGACAATTGCAGACCTTGCAATCAAATATGATGTTATCATAATTACCGATGAAGTTTACGAGCACATCATTTTCGAGCCTCACAAGCATACATATATTGCTTCTCTTCCCGGAATGTGGGAAAGAACAATCTGCTGCTCTTCACTTTCAAAGACATACTCAATCACAGGATGGAGACTGGGTTACATCGTTGCCTGCGAGGAGCTTATGAACCGCTGCAAGAAGATTCACGACTTCCTTACCGTTTGCGCTCCCTCTCCCTTACAGGAAGCTATCGTAGCAGGACTTGAAGCACCTATGTCATACTATAAAGAGCTTCAGGACCACTATACACATATGAGAGATATTTTTGTAGGCGGACTCAGAGACCTTGGCTGGAAATTCACCGAGCCCGAAGGCTCATACTTTATGATGGTTGACATCTCCGAGTTCCAGAAAGGCAGAACAGATATTGAATTCTGCGAAGAGCTTGCATACAAGGTAGGCGTTGCAGCAGTTCCCGGTTCATCCTTCTTCAAGGAAGATGTTAACAACCTTGCACGTTTCCACTTCGCAAAGAAAGACGAAACCCTCTACGAGGCCCTTGAAAGACTGTCAAAAATCAAGGATCTTATGTAATCAAATATAACAAATAAAGAGCTGAATCTCTGTGATTCAGCTCTTTTTCTATATCCTATTTCACTGTCTGTGATATTCAAGCCACTTTACATACAAGGGCAGCCATGAGTCAGCAAGAGGCTGATTTTCGGCTGTACCGAGACCATGTCCGCCATAAGGGAAAATGTGAAGCTCACAAGGTATTTTTGCCTTAATAAGGCTTGATGCAAATCTTAATGAGCATTCGGGATCAACACCGTTATCCTCAGCTGTGTGCCATAAAAATGCAGGAGGAGTATCCTCTCTTACGATATTTTCCGAAGAAAGAATATGTATCATCTCTTCATCAGGATTTTCCCCCAGAAGATTATGAAGAGTTCCGAGATGTGTGATTTCGGGATCTAATGATGCCACGGCATAACAAGGTGCAAAGGTATCGGGACGAGAGGAGACCTTATCAATCTCATCCCCCTCTGAAAGTCCGTAATCAAAGCGAAGACCCGTCATACAGGTAAGATGTCCCCCTGCAGAGAATCCGAGGGTTCCGATTTTCTCGGGATCAATCCCCCACTTCTTTGCATTAAATCTTATGAGCCTTATTGCTCTTCTTGCATCTTCTTCCATTACAGGATGCTTATAGGGAGCAATTCTGTAATTAAGGTATGCGGCTGAAATACCGTTTTCATTGAGGAATCGGCAGATAGCATCTCCCTCGTGGTCGATACAAACAAAGCCGTATGCACCGCCGGGAATTACAAGAACACATCCGTTTTCTTTTCCGTTATCAAGAAAATATTCTGTAATTGAAGGCGGCTCCTTCTCAAATTCAGGATTAAAATACGGCACTTCATTTTCCCAGAGATATATTTTATTCATCATAATACTATCACCATTTAACAATGAATTTACATTCCGAACAGATTTCTGAAAAACTCAGCAATAGAATTAAAGAAATCTGTAATTGAACGAAGAATACGGGTAAAGAAGGATATTTCTTCCCACTGAGCATAAAGTGTTATATTTTCGTTGACAGCAATTTCATCGCCTGAACGGTAAAGAGTTCCGCTTCCGTCAGGATTTTCAGACCAACCGATAAATTCAGCATTCTTATTTTCCACGGAAGGTGCAGCAAGAATCTTTGCCTTATCTCCGTTTTTATATATCCTTGTATCGTGAACAAGCTTTTCTCCGTAATTTCCGATATCATACTTCACAAAATAAGTATCGGAGCGGTAAGCATTGTCAAGGAAGCTGAATCTTGCTACAGCATAATCGGAGATAACCTTTACAATTCCTTCCTGCTTTTTGGCAATTTCCTCAACTTGGGTTGTTCCGAGATTATTCCATCTTACGGCATTCATAGCAAAGGATTTGACAATTTCATTGCCGAAGGTAACAATGTTATTACAGAAAACGGGATAATATTCCGAAAATTCCTCAGCCCAGATTTCCTCTACCTTCTTCTGGAAATCGTTATGAGTAAAAGCCTGAGCAAGAAGAGATTTTTTATTTTCAGCGTGATTTCCTATAAAGCAGGTCTGCGCATAAAGAAGATTAGGATCTGCGGTATTGGACACGTGATTGATAAGATTATTGGGAGAACCCTGTCCCAAGGCACCGTCATAGTCCCAGGCAGGTCCTGCAGTCAGTTTTCCGTCAACATCCTTCCAGAGGAAAAAGCTGGAGCTGCATCCGTCAAAATTAGCCGTAAATTCAAGCATAACATACATTTTTGCGAGAGATTCCACATCAATGTAATCAGAGTAATGCTTCCCCTTTGAGTTATAACCGCTACCTGAATAAAGGGCATCCTCAAAATCCTGATAATATCCGCTTATGTATTCAACCTGAGCCTTACTTGCATATTCAGGAGTTTTGACAACAACAGCCTGTCCGTTATCAGTAACAAATCCTGATACCTCATTTACATAACGGTAAATTTTTTCAAGCTCAAGCAGATATCCGCCCGTAATTTCATCGGGATTATTAGGAATAGCTGCATACTTTATTGTACCCTTCATCTGTGAATCCTGCCAGCCTGCAAGAGGATATTTATCAAGGTCCTTTGAGTTTAATTCCTCTGTTTTTCCTTCAAGGTCATAAATATCAATACGGTTTTCACCGATATCAACCTTTTCGGTAATAATATAAAGCCCGGCATATTCACCGTTAAGATAAAGATTTACCTGACGGGTGGGACTTGTAGTATCAACCCCTATATTATAAGCTAAATCATAGGCAAGCTGATTTCTGATCATTGAAGCTTCACCTGCATTTGCAAGAAGACACCAGCTTTTATTCTTGCCCATACCGAACAAATCGGTTTTCTTATCAAGCTTTATATTATAAGGCTTCTTTGCTGCATTCCAGGTTGAGTTGCCTCTTCCCTTTATGTAGTCAAGGCCGCCCTCATACTGAACATTGCCGTTTTCATCGAGTATAATTATTGTGCCGGGTTCTTTATATGACTTATCTGCATGAACACTTGCCATACTTCCCGACTTAGTGTTGATATATACTGTACCTTCATTTTCAGCCTGAAGCACACGAAGCTCGTAGTTAGCTTCACCACAGGTAAGTATAACGCTGTCACTGTCAGCAAAAATGTCAGTCTCCTTGCCGCTTTCAAGCTTTTCTTCACCGCAAATAACATCTGCAGAAGAATCAAACCATACCGTCAGCTTTGTTCTGTCAGCATCTGACGGAAGAAAAATATAATATACGCCGTCTGCTGCCTTATACCACGATACTGAGCCAATCTCGCCCGCAGTCTGAGT
>JAZRTO010000034.1:0-31647 GCA_045652065.1 Acutalibacteraceae bacterium | reverse complement strand
ATGGGGGGTGCCTTCCTTGACTGATAAAAAAATAAAACAAAAAAACAAAAAAGGAATTTTCATAAGGCTCAGTAAATATGTACTCGGTCAATGGCCATTATTTATTGTGGCTGTATGCCTGACTCTCGGTTCAAATCAGCTGTCCCTTATGGGTCCCAGATTCTCGGGAGCTGCTATTGACGCTATAGAATTTGAAGCAGGTGTGGACTTCCCTGCCGTGTGGAAAAATATTGCACTGATGCTTGGATGTTATCTGATTTCCGCACTTCTGTCCTATGTTCTCTCTTTAGTTATGATGCATCTGAGCCAGAGAATCACATACAAAATGCGAAAGCAGGTTTTCGAAAAGCTGACAACACTCCCGGTAAACTATTTTGACACACATGCAACAGGCGACATTATAAGCCATTTATCATACGACATCGACACAATAAACAGCACGCTCTCGCACGACCTTGTACAGATACTGACGAGTATTTATACCGTTGTGGGCTCTCTCATCTTTATGTGGCAGATATCAAAGCCTATGATACTTATTTTTACACTGACAGTTCCCGTGTCATTGCTGTTTACAAGATACCGTTCAAAAAAAGTTCGTCCCCTTTTCAGCAAAAGGGCAAAAAAATACGGCGAGCTTAACGGCTTTGCCGAAGAAATGCTCACAGGCTCACGTACAATTTCCGCTTACGGAAGGCAGGACGTAATATCCTCCCGCTTCAATAATATAAACGATGATGCAATGGATGCTTTCTATAAGGCAGAATACAATGCGGCTTTGCTTTTCCCCACCATAAACTTAATTAATAATATCTCCCTCACCCTTGTTGCAATTATAGGGGGAATACTTTATATGTTCTCTCAGAACGGCACGGTGCTTGCCGCTTCAGCATTTTTTATTACCCTGGGCGGTGTAGCCCAGTTCGTGCAGTATTCAAGAAAATTTGCAGGTCCTATCAATGAATTTTCAAATATACTTCACGAAATTCAATCTGCATTTTCCGCGGCGGAGCGCGTATTTAAGATTCTTGATGAAGCCCCCGAAAAAGCAGATTCTGAGGATGCAAAGGATTTAAAAGAAGTCAAATGTGATGTAAGTCTTAAGGATGTTACATTTGGCTACACAGAAGATAAGGTAGTTCTTAAAAATGTGACGGTCAATGCGAAAAAGGGACAAACTGTGGCTATTGTCGGACCTACGGGTGCCGGAAAAACCACAATTATTAACCTTCTTATGCGCTTTTACGACCATCAGAGCGGTAAAATCCTTATTGACGGTATTCCATCAATAGACATAAAGCGCACCGATCTTCGCCTTGCTTTCAATATGGTGCTTCAGGACACCTGGCTTTTCTGCGGTACAATTTATGATAATATCGTTTACGGCAGAGAGGATGCTACACCCGAGGAAGTGTATGCGGCGGCAAAATCAGCAAAAATTGACTCATATATCAGAAGCCTTCCCGACGGATATGATACCGTGCTTTCCGATGACGGTGTGAATATATCAAAAGGTCAGAAGCAGCTTATCACCATTGCCCGTGCTTTCCTTTCAAAAGCCCCTATTCTTATTCTTGACGAAGCCACCTCAAACGTTGACTCCAGAACGGAAATACAAATACAGAATGCGATGACAGCGCTTATGGAAAACAAAACCTGCTTTATTATCGCCCACAGACTTTCCACAATTCAGAATGCAGACACCATTTTAGTTGTGAAAGACGGCACGATTATAGAGCAAGGAAGCCACGACGAGCTTATAGAAAAACACGGATTTTACTATTCTCTCTATCACTCACAATTTAATTAAGGCATCCGCTTGCAGAGCTTTTATTCTTATATTAATTTTTTCGCTTCTAAGGGTACAAAAAAGCCACCGATATGCTTCAGCATTATCGGCGGCTTTGTCTTTTTCGGCTCAATTTTTATTATAATTCAACAGATTCACAGATTTCCGGAACAATGAACTCAATTTCAGGATGATTCTTTTTTACCGTTCTTTTGAGTCTTTTGACGCTGACAGCCCGAGTAAGAGGCGGGAAAGCATCGTCAAAATGATCGACAAAGATTCTCTTCGGATGATATCTGTCAATGAATCCTTTTGTTTTCTCGGGAACAAAAACACTTCCCCCGTGAGCGAGAATTAAAAGATCAACATCCTCGGGATAAAGCTCTGCCGGATATTCACGGAAGGATCCGGTCAGGAATATCCTTTTACCATGAGCTTCAATCTCATAGGCAACGATCTCCCCGCCCTCAGGCATATAGTGATTTGTGTAAAACTGCCATAACAAACGCGGAAGCATAGCAACACATTTAGGTACAACTGAAAGAATATAGATAGGATCAAAAATGATATGTCTGAATCGACGTACACGGATAGTATAATCACCGATGCAAATCACGTCATCCGGTTTAATTGTTATGATACGCTCCTCGGGTACGCCCCTTTCAACAAGTGTTTTCTTAGGAGCTCCGGTACAGTAGATCGGAACATTTTTATCGGCCTCTGCCAAGGCAGGGATACTGTATATATGATCAAAATGCCCGTGTGTAACTAAAACAGCATCAAAGCCGGCAAAGCCTTCAACAGGTGTGGTTTCTATGTGCTTATTCATCCGCACAAATGGATCAAAAAGCAGCTTTGTTTTTCCGTCGTCAATACCTATAGTCGCTGTTCCGTACCAAGTAATTTTCATATTCAACATCCTTAAATACTGTTATTCCGAAAAAATTTTACATTTTCTACGGACTTATTATATAAAAAGACAGCTGAAAAGTAAATAATTTTACAAAAAAATATAGAAATATTCAAAGAGTTTATAAATTTATGATGTAAATACGCATAATAAATCGAAAAAAAGTGCAAATTCGTACGTTTTTCAGAAAAAGGTTTCTGTGTCAAGTTCGCTTTTTATTTTCCCATTCATCTCTCGTAAGAGAATAAACGAAATGCATACAGCCGTCAGTGTCCGGGTATTCCTTGATTTTCTTCATTCCGACAGAAGCGGCGGTGGAATATGACGGTATGTTTGTATGAGTCATATATGAATATACTGCAGAAAATTCCGTGTTCTCAAAAAACCAGTCACGAACTGCCGAGGCAGCTTCCTTTGCAAAGCCGCGACGCCAATGCTTTTTGTGAATATGATAACCGATTTCGGGAAGCTCTTCTCCGTCAATATTCTGCATTGTAATTCCGCAGTCGCCTATAAACTGTCCCGTGGCTTTAAGCTCAATTGCCCACAGACCAAACCCGTATTTTTCATAATTATCAATACTCCAGTTCAGCCACCGTTTTGTTCCGTTTTCATCATAGGGCTTTGGATAGTGCTTCATATTTTCAGCATCAGAAAGTATTTCATAAAGGTCCCCGAAATCCTCATGGGTATATTCTCTCAAAACAAGACGTTCTGTTTCAATAATCTTTTTCATTCTTTTCCTCCGTATTCTTTTTTCACCGTAAACAGTTAAGCTTCATTATACCAAAATGTGATATACAACACAATATTTTTTAACTGAAGATATCAATAACCATCTTTCGTCATCACTCTTTTTTTCAGTATATTTCATCTGTGTATCCGAAATAAAATATTTTTGTTTACAATCCGGTAACATTTATGTGTAAAAATGTGTTAATATATAGATAATTATATTATTCAAAAGGAGAAATTGCTGTGAAAAAATTATTCTGTTTAATTCTCGTATTTGCAATTGCCTTCAGCGGCATTGGCCTTGCAGGCGCAGGAATGTCCGTTGATACAGGCATAATCGCAAATGCAGAAAGCTTTGAAACAACCAATGGTGTTCAGGTTGAAATAGCTCCCTTCCTTTACAAATCAACTCTTTATCAGATGGAATTCCCCAGCATCCAGTCTTATGAAATCAAGGAAAAGAGTGTTGAAGGTGATTATGCTATTTCCCGTGAGCTCAATGATCTTTCCTACACCTTTGTGTTCCCTGCCGGCACTACAGAAATAGCATGTAGAGTGTCTCTTGACGGTGAAACAGACTGGCACGGTTTTGCTATCAACTCCACTGATAACCCCACTTATTGGACAAAGGATGCAGACGGAAATATCGACTATACAAAGCCTATGACATTCAACCGCATTGAAGAGGTTGCAGAACGTGACGAATATGGTGTTTTATACAGAGACCGACTGATGAACAAGGGCGTTGAAGGCTTTAAGAATTATGATAAGATTTATTGGAAGCTCAGCTATACCTGTAACGGCGAAGCATTTACAGAATACTTTGATATAAAGCTTTACGATTACGATAACTCCGAAAAGCACATTGTCAGAACAACAAACTTCAATGTAGCAGGTCTTCCGTTCGCTGCTTTGAGCGGTGAAAATGTTGCTGCAAACCAGGCAGCAGCCGGTAAATATCTTTCAAACAACAACTTTGATATTGCTGCTGTTCAGGAGGACTTCGGATATCATAATAGTCTTATTGATAGTCTCAGCGGTTTTAACTATATGACCAATCACACAGGTACAATTCCCGGCGGTGACGGACTCAACGTATTCACAAAGAATATGCCCGTTTACAACGAAACAAGAGTTGCATGGAACGATGCCTGCGGTATTCTTTCTGACGGCTCTGATGAGCTCACCCCCAAAGGCTTTGTATACTCTGTCATTGATGTGGGCAACGGCATTTATGTAGATTTTTATAACCTCCACGCTGACGCTTACGGCGGAGCAGGCTCAATTGCTGCAAGAACAAGCCAGTTCAAGCAGCTTGCCGAATTCATTCAGGCACGCTCTGCCGAAAATGACAGACCCGTAATTGTTACGGGAGACTTCAATAACCATATCCATACTCACGAGGACGACGGTGCTCTTTATAAGACACTTTATCTTGAATGCGGATTAAAGGATGCATGGGTAGAATATCACAATGACGGTGATTATTTTAACATGTATAACTGGCACATCACAAATCTTCCTGCGTGGGGCAACTGGGACTCTGTTGAAAGATTTATGTATAAATCAGGCGGCGGTGTCGATGTTACCGTAAGCGATTTCAGATATATTGAAGTCAAGGACGATAACGGTAAGATAATTTCTGACCATTCAGCAGCTGAATGTGATTTTACTTTTATTAAAACTGCAGACTTTGTTGAAAATACTCAGGAGCTTCATACCGTTAAGGCCCCCGCAAACAATTTCCTTCATCGCCTTATCTGGTTCTTCAAGGCTCTGTTTATGATTTTCTCTGACATTGATAATCTTCCTGAATTACTGAAGGATATGTAATTGCGAAATTAACATCAGAAATATAAATATCGCCATCTCTTAAGCAATGCTTACGGGATGGCGCTTTTCTTTTATAACATTTATTCATCTCTTCCTTCAATAATCATTAAGATGAATAATACCATTGCATTAGGGAAGATAAAATACTTATACCGAAGTATTTTATCTTCCCTCGTCCGGCAGAAATCGGGTAGGATATTTCCACACCTGAAGGTACAAAAAAACAAAGCTCACTCCATAAGGAATGAACCTTGTCGACAGTATGCTCCTTGTATCTCTATTGCGATACAAGGAGGCTTTTTTGTTATATTAAAATTAATACAATGTATACTATCACAATATTAAAAATTGATAATTCGAATATTATCCTAATGCAACCATACTGAAAACAAGTGCAAACAATGCAACAGTTTCACAAAGACCTACAACGGTAATATACTGAGAAAAGCCTTTTCCTGTTTCAGCCAAAGCATCTGCACCTGCAGCACCCGCTTTACCCTGAAAAACAGCGGAAGCTGCCATAGCCACAGCGGAAGCAATTCCGAGACCTAATAAAAATGCAGGATCAGCAGAAGATGTCTTCATCTGCTGCATCAGAAGAAAGCCGTAAATTGTCTGTGTAAGAGGTGCACCGGCAAAAACAGTAAGAATAAACGGTGCAGCTTTATTGTTCATATAACACTTTTTCCAGGCACCGATTGATGCCTGACCTGCAATACCGATACCAATGGCAGAGCCGATTGCTGCAATACCCATAGATAATGCTGTTGATAATAATCCTAAATTCATAACAATACTCCTTATAATCAATTTATTCTTCAAATGGCTTAAATTTATGACCACTCCACGACATATCAAGATGCGAGGAAAATTCAAGTGTATTAAGTCTGATTCCGTGAACAATAACCGACAGAATATTTAAGACCATATTTAGTCCGTGACCAAAAACCAAAAGAACAATAGCCAGAACCATAAACATAAAATTACCCAGCAAAGGACCTGCTAACTCATTTACGGTTGCAGCAATTGCTGCACCTGCAAGACCTACTGCCCATAAACGTATATACGATACAATATCTGAAAATACGTTTACCACTCCGAGTAATACCGACACAATATTTGTAAGACTTGAAAGAACAGATTTAATTATACTGCCTTCATAGTTTGAAAAAATAAAGCTCATAACAAATCCTGCCCCAATCAGTGCAATAGCAACCGTTCCCACAGGAACCCTGCCGATTACCAATCCGAAGCTGAATACCTCTGCATTCACAACAAGACTCAGCACAAGGTAATAAATGCCAATAAGCTGTAATACAGAACCTATATCTCCGAGAATTTTCAAGGATTTTCTGTTTCTCACAGCTGCTTTGATGTGTGCAACAGTCAACTGAATGAGAGCCAGAGAAAAACAGAATATCTGCAGATTCTGTGCAGTGGTAAGTCCGACACCGTCAGCTGTCCACGGCAGACTCCAGATTTTATCTTCATAAACATTCGAAATCACGGGGATGGATAAAGCTTTAAGCCATTGCGGCAACTGCTCGGGGGCAAGTCCGAACCAAGTACAGGTCAGGGTTCCCCACAAAATTGTAGATAATCCGAAAAGTCCGACAAGTAAAAAAGCAGGGGCAATCTTTTTACCGGAAATCAGAGACTTTATAATCGGAATCGCAGCAACTGCGGAAATTAACAGTCCGTATCCCCCATCACCGAAAATAATCCCGAAGAAAATAAGTATAAATGCCAGAAACCATCCTGAAATATCATACTCGAAATATCCGGGAACCGTACCGAGAAAATCAGTCAAGGGATAAATAAGACTCACAAATCTGTTGTTTTTCAGCTTTGTGGGAACATTATCTTCTTCATCGGGGTCTTCTGAAGAAAGTCCCCAGGAATTCTCCCTTGCTGCCTGTGTGAGAATATCGAGCTTTTCAGCCTCTATATATCCCTTGAAATAAGCAACAGAAACGGCATTTGTTGCATCATCTGATAAAACCTCAGAGTTCATACCTGTGACATAGGTTTCAAACTCAACATCCTTTTCCAATGCCTTGACTGCTCGCTTTATACTATCAATGTAGCACACACGGGATGATATTTCACGATCTATCTGATCTGCTTTTGCTGTCAGATCTGAAATTCTTTTGCTCATTTCAACAGTAGATAACTTCGGCATAGCCAATTCATAACCGTTTAAAGAGGCTTGAGCTTCATTATCATACTTCCGCAGAAGAAATCTGACTGTAGATTTATTTGCGTGGAGCCTTACCGTTTTTACTGAATCAGGAAGAGCATCATACTCAGCTCTCGGCATCTCATAAAAAGCAAGAACTATACCCTCTGATGCCAGAGCTTTTATACTGTCGGGATCAATCTCACCCCAGCTTTTCAAACGGTCAAGCTCTGTGCTAAGGCTTGCCCGCTCAGATAAATATATGCCCTTTTGCTTTGTCATTGCATCAATTTCAATTGCAATATCCAATGCTTTCTGAGCATCAACCTCCTGCTGTGCTGCACCCTTGCTTTTTCCGACAGAGAAAAGCGCACGCTCAAGCATTGTAATCTGCTCTTTATACATATTGAGCTTTTCACCTGAGCCTTCACTTATTTCAATATGAACAATACCGAGTCTGCGAAGCTTCTTCAGTGTTTCTTCTTTCCTGTCTCCCAAGGTTATAACAGAAACCTTTTTCATAGGTACGATCATAAAGCATCCACCTCCCATTCCGCTGCGTTTGCATTACGAAGGGCTATTTTGCGTTTAGATATTTTTGAACGCACCACGGCACTTACCTGCTGGTCTGCCAGATAAATTGATATTTTTTTAATATTCGCTTCAGTTTCGGGGATTTTTACCTTTTCGAACAAGTTAACTCTCTGAGAGGTTGCAAGCAGCTCCGCCTCCAGGAGTCTTACCTGTTCATCCAACACCTCGGCCTCCAGATCAAGAAGAATGGCTTTCTCCATATGATCAGCGGCAATATCCACCCAAAGCGGAGTGGTATATAAATCATAATCACTTCTTGAAAAATCAGCACCCTCAAACGTCGGAATCTCCACACCTGCAATATTTCCTTTACCCTTACGGATATTGCTTACCGTGATTATCCCGTCAGGAAATGCATCTTTTTCACTGAAAACGGCAATCCAATCCTCAAAGCCCTTTTCAAGCCCGGCTTTTGCTTTTCTTACGGAAACAGCCTCTGCTTCAATAGTACGGATTTCCGATTGGAGCTGTTGCTTTTTAAGTGTCAGAGTCGGCAAATATCTCCGGTACATTTTAAGCGCATCCTTTTGTACCTTTAACTCATTTTTAGTTAATTTGATTTTTGCCAAAATTACAGTCCTCCTTACTTTTCAGGCCAAAATTCATCTGTAAGGTCTGACTTAATTCCGGTTTCATCTTTTTCAAAGCAATCTGCTAAAATTTTCCAACCAAGGTCAAGAGATTCCTCCAAGGACAGATTAACCGATAAATCCATCAGCTTGTTTTCAAAAAGTCCGCCATATTTCAGCAATTTTTCGTCCCATCTGCTCATAGAAAATCCCATATTTTTCTTTTCAAGGGTTTCTTTGTAGGACGAATACATACGAATCATTGCATCCATAAGAGCACGATGGTCTTTTCTTGTTTTTCCGTTGACATTTTGTTTCAATCTGGAAAGTGATCCAAAGGGCTCAATACGTCCGCCCTTCAGGTAATACTGACCTTCCGTAATATATCCGGTATTATCGGGGACAGGATGCGTTACGTCATCACCAGGCATAGTTGTAACCGCTAAAACAGTAACTGAACCTGAGTTCGCAAAGTCAACCGCCTTTTCATAACGGGAGGCAAGCTGCGAGTAAAGATCGCCGGGATATCCACGGTTAGAAGGAACCTGCTCCTGTGTAATTGCAATTTCCTTCATTGCATCCGCAAAATTGGTCATATCGGTTAAAAGAACAAGAACATCCTTATTCTGCAAAGCAAATTGTTCGGCAACTGCCAATACCATATCGGGAATCATCATACATTCAACCGTAGGATCGGACGCGGTGTGAATAAACATAACTGTCTTACTGAGAGCACCACCCTTTGAAAGAGCATCCTTAAAGTACAGAAAATCGTCATATTTAAGTCCCATACCACCGAGAACAATTACATCTGCATCAGCCTGCATAGCAATACGGGCAAGAAGCTGGTTATAAGGTTCACCTGAAATAGAGAATATCGGAAGCTTCTGTGAAACCACCAACGTATTGAACATGTCAATCATAGGTATGTTTGTTCTCATCATACGGTTTGCAAGAATACGCTTCGTCGGATTAACGGACGGGCCGCCGATAGGCTTCATATTTTCAGTAAGAGCGGGACCTTTATCTCTGGGCTCTCCTGATCCGTTGAATATTCGTCCTAATAAATCCTCACTGAAGGACACTCTCATCTCGTGACCGAGAAAGCGAATTTCATCTCCTGTAGAAATACCCTGACCACCGGCAAACACCTGCAATGAAACAATATCACCGTCAATTTTGTTGACCTGTGCAAGGGATTTTCCGAAACGGGTATTTATCTGAGCCAGCTCATTATATTGAACACCATTTGCTCTGACAGTAATAACATTACCTGTGATTGATTCAATCCGGTTATATACTTTATTCATTCTTACTCACCATCCTTCAGCAAGCGTTCTGCTTTATCTTCTAATTTTCCGTTTCCTTCATTATAAAGAACATCGATTTCTGCTTCGGATTTTTTGAATTCATCACTCATAAACTCTTTATAATTCCAGTTGATAAATCTTTGACGCATGCGATTGAAAAATGCACGTGCTTCATCCTTGCTTTCAAGCAAATATTCACTTCCCAGCACAGAAACAAGCTTATCGGTGACATATCGTTGACGCAATGTGCCGCAGTTTGCATCTACCGCATCAAAGGAATTCTGCTGCAGATATACTGCATCAAGCATTTCCGATTTAAGATAAATTATATAATCAGACAAGGTTGTGCCTTCTTCACCGACTACCTTCATCATCGAATCAATTTCGTGGCCGTGGTGAAGAATATCCTTGCAAAAGTCAGATTTTTTACGGTCTGTAACGCTTTCATATTTTGACCAGGAAATAAGCGGATCAATAGCAGGATATTTTCTTGCATCCGAGCGTTCACGGGAAAGACCGTGGAATGCACCGACAACCTTCAACGTTGCCTGTGTTACAGGTTCCTCAAAGTTTCCGCCCGCAGGTGAAACTGTACCGCCAATAGTAACAGAGCCTGTGCTGCCGTCAGCCAGACGAACATATCCTGCTCTTTCATAAAAGGCTGCAATATAGGATTCCAGATATGCAGGAAAGGCTTCCTCACCGGGAATTTCTTCCAGTCTGCCGGACATTTCTCTGAGCGCCTGTGCCCAACGGGAGGTTGAGTCAGCAAGAAGAAGAACATTCAGTCCCATTTGTCTGTAATACTCAGCAAGAGTAACCGATGTATAAACCGATGCCTCACGGGAAGCAACCGGCATAGATGATGTATTACAGATAATAATAGTTCGCTCCATAAGGGAACGACCGGTTTTAGGGTCAGTAAGTTCAGGGAACTCCGTTAAGGTTTCAACAACCTCACCTGCTCGCTCACCGCAAGCAGCAATTATTACAATATCAACATCTGCATATTTTGATGTTGTATGCTGCAACACGGTTTTTCCTGCGCCGAAGGGACCGGGGGTACAATATGTTCCGCCCTTTGCAACAGGGAAAAACGAGTCAACAAGCCGTACCTTGGTTTCCATTGTTTCTACCGGAGCCAATCTTTCACTGTAGCACTTTATTGCTCGCTTTACGGGCCATTTAAAAGACATCGTGACAGATATATCACGGCCGCGTTCGTCTGTTATAACTGCAACAGTATCTTTAACTGTGTACTCACCTTTTGCTGCAACGGATTTTACGGTATAGCTACCGAGCAGATAAAAGGGTATAAATATTTTGTGGGTAAAAGCTCCCTCCGGAACAGTACCGATATAGTCACCTGCACGTAAAACATCACCGATCTGCGCGGTAGGAGTAAACTCCCATTTCCTATCAGAATTCAAACCGTCCGCGTAATTTCCGCGTTCCAAAAACCAACCGGCCTTTTCAGCTAAAACAGGCAACGGATTCTGCAGTCCGTCATATATCTGTCCCAGCAAGCCGGGGCCCAATTCTGCCGATAACATTTCACCTGTAAACTCGACAGTATCGCCGCATTTAATGCCTCCTGTCATTTCATAAACCTGAATTTGTGCTATATTGCCTCTGATACGGATAATTTCACTTTTAAGTGAAGCATCCTGAATTTTAACATAGCATATTTCATTCATAGAAACATTGCCGTCAAACTCAACAGTCACCAAGTTTCCGTTTATGCTGACAACTCTTCCTGTATTTTCGCTCATCGTCAAGCCTCCAACCTGTTTCCATTTAAGATGGAATTATAAATATTTTTGTAAGCGGATTCTCCAAGCTTTGCATCAAAATCTCTTATACGTAAAATCAGCTTGAGCTTTAATGCATAATAAAAAATAAAATCCTCCGAGAATGTATCCGTAGGTCTGAGTGTTTCCAGAAAGCTCAGACGATAGTGCAAAAGAAAATTTTCTGCCTCCAGAGGATTTTCTGCCTCTAATGCAGAAGTTGCCACCTTATATAATTCTGCAGGTAAAATCTTATTTTTCAAATCAAAGGGCTTATTCATTTTATTTGCACGTACCTTACCGAGTGCAAAACGAAGATTCCGTTCACCCTCGTTCCACGCTTCAATCAGGGCTGACCTTGATTTTTCGGCATCTACGGATGGCACGAGTGTTAACTTCTCCAATTCGCGCAATGCTTTTTGTCCTAAAAAACGACTGCACAGCTCCATATATCGTTCTTCCGTAATGGGGACAGGTGTTTTTTCACTGATTCCGTCTAAGGACGGCAGCTGTGAAATCAGATAATATTCAGCCATATCAATTACGCCTCTTTCAAAAGTTCAGTAACCCTGGGACTAAGATAGGCAGAGAGCATATCAACTATAGCCTCTGTAGAATAATCGTAATATGCACTGCCGTTATTGGCTGAAATACGGAATCCGCCGTCAAAGTTATCATTCGCCTTCAGGGTAATACCGTTAAGCATCTTTGCTTTAATACCTGAGAACACAATTTCTTCAAGAGCCTTTAATTTATCGTTATTCAAAATAACTGTGATATTCTCAGCATCAGGATTTTTCGCCCAATTCTCCACAATACTTATAATAAGCTGTGAAAAGCTTTCGGAAGAATACGCAGCTGCAACATTTTCAGCTAAAATAACCTTCAGCTCTCTCGTCACGCTTTCTCTGAATGAAATCAACAAATTTCTTCCTGCCTGACGGATAGCATCTTCCGCCGACTTCACCATGCGCTCATTCTCATTTTTTGCATTCAACAGAATCTTGTCAGCCTGTGCTTGCGCATCAGCAACTATTTTTTCCGCCTGTGCCTTTGCTGTATCAATTATAGCCACAGCTTCTGCCTCAGCAGCTGACACACCGTCCTTTCTGATCTGCTCAATAAGCTCACGGAGTTGTATTTCCATAATGATTTCTCCTTTTTTAGATTTATTTTAACCTTTTTTTCAAAAAAAAACAAAAAGAAACCAGAGTCCTCTGCAGACAGCTGGTTCCGTTCAACACTTTTTATTTCTTGTAATTATACCTTAGTTTTTTATACAAGTCAAGAAGAAAAACGAATAAACGGACACTTTATAATAATATCCTTGTACATAAATTTTTCCGTAATTGTGAAGAATTTTCAAAAAGCTCGTATTCACAGATATAGATTGCATATATATATCTGTTTCACTGTTTTCCGGATCTGGGCATCGATAATATTATTCTGATTATATTATAAACGACTGCACTGTTTCAATGCTTCCAGCAAACAAAAACTGCCCTCACATAGTGAGAGCAGTCCGGATGATACGGTATAAAGCCGTGTCCTTTTATATATTGTTTGCAGATTATTCGCCAAGGAAATATCTGCCGTAGGCATCGGCTGCTTTAAGGGCTGCACAAACCTTTTCGGGAGTTACTTCGAAGGGCATATTGTGGAGGGTATCACCCTCTGCACAAGCAGCTGTTGCAACAGCCATAAGCTTTTCATCTGTGATTTCTGTGATACCGAGCTCCTTGAATGTTACAGGGAGGCCAAGCTCAATGCAGAATTCTATAACACTTTCAAGCTCTTCGCTATCAACATTTTCAAGTACAAGCTGAGTAAGTGTACCAAAGGCAACCTTTTCACCGTGGTACATATGGTGACATTCGGGGAGAACTGTAAGACCGTTATGGATAGCGTGCGCGCCTGCAAGTCCGCCACTTTCAAAGCCGATACCGCTGAGAAGTGTATTTGCTTCAATAACCTTTTCAACAGCTTCTGTGCAAGCACCTGCTTCAAGAGCAATCTTTGCCTTTACGCCCTCTGCCATAAGTGTATCGAAGCAGAGCTTTGCAAGTGCCATTGCAGCCCATGTAACCTTACCGCCGGCACAAGTGCCTGCATCCTTTGCCATAACAGCTCTTGCTTCAAAGTATGTTGCAAGTGCGTCCCCCATACCTGAAACTGTAAGTCTTGCGGGAGAAGCGGCAATAATATCTGTATCCATAAGTACCATATTGGGGTTAGCAGGAAGGAAAAGATATTCCTCAAAAACACCATCATCCGTATAGATAACGGAAAGTGCGCTGCAGGGAGCATCGGTTGATGCGATTGTGGGACAGATAAGCACGGGGGTCTTGCAGTAGTATGCTACTGCCTTTGATGTGTCAAGAATCTTACCGCCGCCGATACCTATAACAAGATCGCAGCCCTTTTCTTCCATAATTTTAATAAGTCTGTTGATTTCGTTTCTTGAGCATTCGCCGTTGAAATAGTCAAAAACAAGCTGAAAATCCTGACCGTTGAAGCTGCTTTCTACAGTTGCACCGATACGCTTGTAGCCTGATTCTGTAATAAGAACAAGTGCTTTATTGCCATACCCCTTTGCATAGTCATAAAGTTTTTTCATTTCGCCTGCACCCTGAACATATTTGCCGGGGCTGATAAGAATTTTTGCCATTGTATTATTGCTCCTTTATCATTTTATCTACTTTAGTATTCTATAACTATATCTATGCCTTGTCAACACTACCGAAATTAATGAAACAGAATGTTTACAAATATAAATAAGCTGATCAAAACATTTTTGAAGTTAAAATCAACACTTTTGCAGCAGGTTATTCAAAAACATTGACAATTACAGCAAATCATATTAAAATTAAAGAAACAAATGAAAGGCAGGCGGGTAAAATGGTTACAGTTCTTAACCTCAGGAATCGGAGAGCCGTTTTTCCCATTTGCAATTGATACAGACTATATCATTCTGTAAATGAAAGGCATCTCCGTATCTGTCGGAGATGCCGTATTTTATCAGTAAAAAGAGGTTTTATGATGATTGAACTAAAAAATTTAACTGAATTCAGCATACCATTGCTGAAATTAATAATGTAATACCCGAAATTGTTTTTGTTAATAAAAAAAACAATTTGAAGCAAAGGGTGATTATATGAAAAAGAAAGAAGCAAAAAAGCATTCAAGGATAAAGTATATTTTATTCCTGCTGAAGCCTTATTGGAAATACGGAAAGGGATATATTCTCACAATTCTTCTTATGTCCGTTGTTCTTCAGCCTGTATCGTCATATTTAACGGCACGCTTACCCCAAAAAGCAATTGATGCTGTAATGAACGAAATACCACACAATGAAATTGTTTACATTATCATAGTATATACTCTGTTTATTGTTTTTGTTTCTGCATTGGAAAAGGTTATTAAAATGGCATATTCTCAAATGACTCTCGTAAATGTCAGCAACAAAATAAAAAATGATGTTAATAAAAAGGCTTTATATACAGATTTTAAGTATTATGATAAGCCTGATTTCTTTGTGAAATTTATTTATGCACAGGATAATTTTCCCGTTCATGCACAAAATGTAGTAATGATTTTGCCTGACATTCTGCGTGGAATTTCAACAACAATTGCTATGATCACGATTATTGCTGCGGCGGGGCCTGTTTTACTGGGAATTACAGCATTCTTTGTTATATTAAATGCAATTTTGGAGATTCCCGTTATAAAACCGACTGCAGATTTTGAAGTAAGCCTTGTTGATGCCTGGCGACCGATGGAGTACACAAGCAGAGTGCTTAAAACTAAAGAAAATGCAGCAGAGCTTCGTTCTTCGGGGGCAGGAATAAAGCTCATAGGTACAATTAATACAGCAATGAATACCTTTCAGAAAATATATAAGCAGTTCATAAGAAAGGTAGCACCCTTTCATCTCTTACAGGGTGCAGTATCTCCCATACAGGCTGCATGTATTCTTGTATACATTATATTTTTTGTTATTGACGGCGACAAATCACAAATAGGCTTATATGCCTCTCTTACCGTTGCCGCTACAGCCCTGACATCAAGCCTCAGTGATGCGGCAGGCAGTGTTATGCAGATACTTCAGTGTATAACAAATGGTGAAAATGTTGCAGAGTTTTTTGAAGCTGAATCGACAATTGAGCCTAAGAAGGATAATGCAATTTCTGCTCCTGACGGAAATTATGAAATTGAATTCAAAAATGTTTCCTTCGGATATGAAGAATCTTCACTGTTATTAGAAAACTTCAATCTTCACATAAAGCCCGGCCAAAGAATAGCTATTGTCGGTGAAAACGGAGCAGGTAAAACAACATTAACAAAGCTGCTGTTGCGCTTATATGATGTGAACAGCGGTGAGCTGCTTATCAACGGAAAGAATATTAAAGATTACGATATTCACGGCTTAAGACTTAATATGGGTGTAGTTTTTCAGGATATCCGTGTTTTAGCAATGAGCCTGCGTGATAATTTAACAGTATACAATGATGTGCCTGACGAAAAGCTCTGTAAAGCTCTGGATAAGCTCGGTTTAACAGAAGTATTCAAAAAGGCAAACAATAACTTAGATACAATGGTTTCCCATGAATTTACGGAGGATGGAATCTCTCTTTCGGGCGGCGAAGCACAAAAATTAATGCTTGCAAGATTGTTTACAGCTACCTTCGGACTACTCATACTGGATGAACCCTCATCTGCTCTTGACCCGTTATCAGAGGTTAAGCTAATGCAGACAATTCTTGATATGTCAAATACTGCCACAACCGTTATGATTGCTCATCGCCTTTCAACCGTACGGAATTTCGATTGTATTTATCATATCGAAAACGGGAAAATTATCGAAAGCGGTTCTCACGATGAATTGATGTCTTGTAAGGGTAAATACTATGAAATGTTTATTAAACAAGGTGAAAATTATCAGAACTAAACCGAGTACTTCTCTATAATATAAAAATTAAGAACATGGGTTCAGCACATATTCAAACCAAGTAATAGATGTAAAACTAAATGATATTTTACTTTTGCATTTAACCAAAGCTGTTTTGCCATTTGTATAAACATTAAAATTAAATATAAAACAAAAAATACCTGCAATCGGAAAACAAAACGGTTCCGATTGCAGGTATAATTCATTTTTCCGTTATCAGATTATTTACATATCTGTGCATTTCTTCTTTTGATTTAATAGTATGTGTTCTGTCTATAATTTCCTGTTTCTGTGTTTCGGTTAACATTGCAAATTTTTGCATGGCCTCGGGGTTAAGAGCTAAAGCCATAGAAAATCCTATAGGCATTTCATAACTTTTCAAAGCTATTCCTCCAAATATAATAATACTAATATTTTTTCATCGAGCCTACATAATATACGCCCTGATTTTTTTGAATAATGTGCTGCCGCAGTGCCAATTCTAAAATAAAAAAGGAGTTTTTATGGTCGGCTTCACAAATGAAAACAAACACCGCACGCGCTATCCGGTTACCCTTCCCGGCGTTAACGAAAACGGATGCTACGAAATGCGGCTTGAAAGCATCGGAGGATTAGGAGCAAATCTTTGCGGAAAGCTGCTCGGAGAGCTGGGCGCCGTTTATCTGGGATTGAATTCGGCTGCATTTTCAAGCTACGGTTCAGAAAAGAGAGGCTCCCCTGTTAAGTCTTATGTACGCTGGAGTGCTCCAGAATGTGAAATTTTACACAACAGTCCCGTAGAACAGCCACATCTTCTGATACTGTTTCATAGTATGCTTTCAAAAACATTGCCCGTAACTGCAGGTGCAGATGAAAACTGCATCGTATTGGTGAACACAAACGAATCTCCGTCTGATATGCGGAATGAATTGCAGTTGTACGGAGGTACGGTATGCTGTGTGGATGCTCTGGAATTGGCACTTCAAAGCAAAAGCCGCGTAAATATGGTAATGCTTGGTGCGGCGGCAAAAGCATCGGGCTTTATTCCTCTTGAGGCTGTAAAGGCTCTGGTCACAGATACATTGGGAAAAAAGTATCCTGCTATGCTTGAAAATAATCTTTCAGGAATAGAACTGGGATTTCAGAATGTAAAGTGTCAGACCTTCTCTCCCGACGATCGGTATAAAAAAGTTCCATACCGTGAAATAAAAAGCAAATGGGGATATGAAAATGCCCCCCTCGGAGGTGTTAATCCTCATTTTGGTAACACGGTATCAAATGATTTGTCTGCTTCAAGAGAAGGCTTTATTCCTTTGTTTTTACCTGAAAAGTGCATTCATTGCGGTCTGTGCGATACCGCCTGTCCCGATATGGTCTTTCAGTTTCTGCCAGGTGAATACAAAGGGAAGCCTGCTATGATGAACAGTGGACTTGACTATCATCATTGCAAGGGATGTCTGCGCTGCGTGGATGTATGTCCTACGGAAGCCTTGGTTGTCGGCAAGGAGCAGGAGCACCCCCACAAGAAATGGTTTGTCCGTAATAAGGATTTAATCACCGATAATCTTGATTTTGAAGCTGCAGGCGCAGACCCTTCGGTCACAAGTGAATCTTATTTAACCGAAAAGCGTATAGACGGAGGACTGATGTAATGAAAAGACCTGAACAAAAGCTGTTATTTGAAAGCGGTAACGAATTGGCTGCCTATGCGGCAAAGCAGATAAATTATCATGTAATGGGGTACTACCCTATCACACCGTCTACCCAGATTGCAGAATATCTTGACAGAATGGGAGCAGACGGTGAACATCAGATTGCTTTGATACCTGCGGAAGGTGAACACAGTGCCGCAGGAATCTGCTACGGCGCATCTGTCGGCGGCGGCAGAGTTTTTAATGCCACCTCGGCAAACGGACTTCTTTATGCACTTGAACAGTTACCTGTTCAGTCGGGTACACGGCTCCCTATGGTGCTGAATGTTGCCTGCCGCAGTGTATCGGGCCCGCTTTCAATAAAGGGCGATCACAGCGATATAATGTATGCCCTTAACACAGGCTGGATCATACTTTTTGCAGATTCTCCCCAGGAGGTATATGATTGCAACATTTGTGCAATAAAAATTGCACAGGCTCTGCGCCTTGCCGTTATTGTTGCATTTGACGGCTTTTTCACCAGTCATCAGAAACGAAACTGCTATGTCTTTGAGGATGACAATACCGTTCAGAATTTTATCGGGGAAATAAGCTGCAATTACTCGGTACTTGATCCGAAGCACCCGATTACTGTCGGCTCATATATGAACGAGCCTGATCTGATGAACAATAAGTATCAGCTTCACCTTGCAATGGAAAAAGCACGGACTCTGATTCCCGATGTGTTCAATGAATATGAACAGCTGTCAGGCAGAAAACTTGAAGCAGTAAAAGCCTATCGCACGGACGATGCCGATGTTCTGCTGTTTGTATTAGGCTCGGCATACCTTACAGCAAAAGCAGCGGCTGATAAGCTTCGGGAGGATGGCAAAAAGGTTGGAGTGTTTTCTCTCGGAGCTCTACGACCCTTTCCGTCAGCGCAGATTGCCGAATTATGTAAAAATGCCCATACAATTCTTGTGGCAGACAGGCAGGACAGCTACGGTGCCGGCGGCGGTAATATGTCCTTGGAGATTCGTGCTGCTCTTCAGAGTAAAGGTCTTACCCCACGTGTTATCAGCCGTGTATACGGACTCGGCGGACAGGATTTTTATGAGCGCGATGCCATAGAGCTGTTTGAAAGCTGTTATAAGAACGATGTTCAAAGCTTTGATTATATCGGTATTTATCCCGGAGAAGCGGATTTTCAGCCAAAGCCCTATTTTAATCCCGTAGCAAATGATGAGAATAACCCATGCCTGATTTCATGTCGTGAAGAAGACGGAAAGGTAGTTGTGAAAGGCAGTACAATCCGTGATACCACCGCAAGACCGAAGCGTCTCGCCCCCGGACACGGAGCATGTCCCGGCTGTGGAATCCCCGTAAATGTCAATCTGCTTCTTCGCGGAATTGAGGGAAATGTTGTTCTTCTGTTTCAGACAGGCTGCGGAATGGTAGTAACCACAGGGTATCCGAAAACTGCATTCAAGGTGCCGTATGTTCACAACCTGTTTCAGAACGGTGCCGCCACTTTAGCAGGTCTTTCTGAAATGTATCATAAGCTGCAGGAGCGAGGAGAGCTACCCGAAGGTGATATTACCTTTATTATGGTAAGCGGTGACGGCGGTATGGATATCGGTATGGGCTCAGCCATCGGCACTGCCCTTCGCGGTGACCCTCTTATAATTTTTGAATATGACAACGGCGGTTATATGAACACAGGTTATCAGCTATCCTATTCCACCCCCATGGGAGCAAAAAGTGCCACATCGCATCTGGGAGAAAAGCAATGGGGAAAAGCTTTTTTTCATAAGGATATGCCGCAGATTATGGCGGCAACCGGTATGCCCTATGTAGCAACTGCCGCAGAATCCGACCCTAACGACTTTATCAGGAAAGCGGCGAAGGCTCAGTATTATGCAAAAACACACGGAACTGCATATATCAAATGCCTTTCCGCTTGTCCGCTTAACTGGGGAGACAAACCGAATAACGAGCGAAAGGTTATCGGCGCGGCAGTGAACAGCTGCTATTTTCCCCTTTATGAGGTGGAACAGGGATGCACAACGCTCACTTACGACCCGGAGCAAAAAAGCAAAAAAATTCCCGTGACGGATTGGCTTAAAATGATGGGAAGAACCAAGCATTTATGCACAGATAAATACGAAGACATTATGAATGCAATTCAGGTTGAAGTTGACCGCCGTTGGAAACGCTTAAAAATTCTGTCCGAGCATCCTGAATTATAGAATGATAAATGCAAAAAACGCAATTGGAATTTATTGCATCTGAGACTTCACAAAGAAAGAGCAGGTCAAAACCTGCTCGATACATAACAAATATATATTATTTAACTATGAGGAAATGCAAAAAAAGAAACAGGAATATTCACCTGTGTAATGCATACTCCCTTCAGTGTGAGTGCGAGACTTAAAGACGATTCGGGCAGTTTTTGCACCCCTTAAAAACACCGTAAAAAAACACCAGAATTACATCGTGCCCTGCGGATGTGGGATGTATGCCGTCAGCAGTCCAATGCTCCGTATCGCCGTCGGATACGGATTTCCAAGGCTTTGCTAATGTAATCATATCACCCTACATAACAAAAAAGCAACAAAAAATTATGTCATTGGACTGACATAAAACAAATACATACGGTGATTTTATCATAAGCCTTGACACACATTTTGTGAGATTTTATAATATTTTTATAAAACAGCTATTTTTTAATTTTATCCTGTCGGGTAAAGGGGGAATTTATTATGAACAAGGCAAAGACAAAGGGTGCTTCAACGGGGCTTACAATTCAGCACAAAATCGGCTACGGTCTCGGGGACGCGGGCGGATGTATGACCTTCGCAATTATGGGAAGCACATTCGCAATGTACTGCACCGATGCTCTTAAAATTGATACAAATCTTCTTGCAACGCTTCTTGTTATTTGGAATGTGTGGGACTTTGTGAATGACCCGCTTATGGGTGCATTTATGGATAAAATCTTCGCAAGGAAGAATAACCCCAAGGGCAAATTCCGTCCTTGGCTTCTGAGAAGTACTCCCCTTATATGCGTCAGCTTCGTAGCCTTATGGTCCGTTCCTACCTTCTTTGGGGGAATCTCTCTCATCTGTGTTCTTTTCGGACTTAAGATTCTTTATGAGGGCTCATACACAATGTTCAACATTCCTATGGGCTCACTTCTTTCTGCTATGGCAGATAACGATAAGGACAGGGCTACCCTTTCCTCCGCAAGAGGACTCGGCTCTGCAGTAGGTAATGCCATTCCAGTAATGCTTATGCCTGTGCTTATTAAAAAGTTCGGTCAGACAGAAGCTACGGGCTATGCTCTGGGTGCCGCAATCTGCGCAGTTATCGGTCTCATAATGTGCATCGGTCACTATGCTATGACAGAAGAAAGAACGATAACAGCAAATGACAATCAGGAGCAGCAGAACATCAGAATCACCGATATTCTCAATGTTTTCCGTGTAAACAAGCCCTTCCTTGCTCTTTGTATTCACGGTCTTTGCATCTGCACAATGCAGTATGTAAATAATACAATCACAAACTATATGTTCTCTGCAGTATATGACGACCTTGCCCTCGTTACCTACGGCTCCATAGTTTCCGCTCCCTTTATGATGGTGACACTTTTAGGCGGTCCTTACTTTGCAAAGAAATTCGGTCTTGAAAGATTCATCCGCTTCGGTCTTCTTATGGGTGCTGTAATGTATATCGCTCTTTTCGGACTTCATATGATGATGAATGTAAATCCTTACGTTCATATGATAATAAGCAACTGCGCAATGGGACTTGCAAGCGTATCAATCTATATGCAGTGGGGACTTGTAAGTGAAGCTATTGACTACAACGAAATGCTTACGGGCAAGAGAACGGAAGGCTCTATCTACGGCACCTTCAACCTTTCACGACGTGTGGGACAGACTATAGGTAACTCCGCAACTGTTCTGATGCTCGGTTGGACAAATTACAACGCTGACCTTACGGTACAGACGGCTGAAACCGTTGCAGGAATAAAGCTTATTGCCGTGCTTCTTCCCGGCATATTCGTCCTCGGCTCCTGGGCGGCATTTAAGTTCCTCTGGAATATGGACAGTGAAACAAGAAGTAAGATTGACGAATTCAAAAAAGCTCAGAAGGAGCAGTAATTTATGTATAAAGAAATTAAAACTCCCTGCGGAAAAATCAGAGGAATAAAATCCGATTCCGTTATTGATTTCAAGGGGATAAGATACGCAACCTGCAAACGCTGGACCTATCCCGAAATTGTGACAAGCTGGGACGGAGTTTATGACGCCACCCGTTACGGCAGCTGCTCTTTTCAGCCGAGAGCCTTTTATAATGAAGAGGAAAATCCCGGAAAGGTGTTCTACTATAACGAATTTCGTAAGGGCGAAGAGTACTCCTACGATGAGGACTGCCTTTTTCTTAATATCCGAACACCCGAAAATGCAACATCCGACAGTAAGCTTCCCGTCATTATCTACATTCACGGCGGCGGCTTTACAGGGGGATGCGGTCACGAAAAGCATTTTGACGGCCCCGTATGGGCAAAAAAAGGTGTTATCTCCGTCACAATAAACTACCGCCTCGGTCCTATGGGCTTCATCTGTCTTCCCGAGCTTCACGAAGAAGCGGGACACACGGGGAACTACGGTCTTTTCGATCAGATAACTGCCATTCAATGGGTTAAGAATAACATCGGGGCCTTTGGCGGTGACGGTGAAAAAATTACAATTATGGGACAGAGTGCAGGTGCTATGAGCGTTCAGCATCTTTGCAGTACCGATTATACCGACGGACTTTTCCGAAGTGCTGTTATGTCAAGCGGTGTAGGTATGGGTTCATTTATGACAAGCACCCCCGAAAAAAAGTATGACTTCTGGAAAGAGGTTATGAAAAATACGGGAGCTGCCACCTTGGAGGAATTCCGCAATATTTCTCCCGAAATTCTTTTTAAGACTTGGAAAAACACCAAGGGCTCTGCCCTTTCTGCCGTTCCCGTAAAGGACGAAATACTCATCAAGGATAAGCCCGCAGTCAAGGACATTCCCTATATGGTAGGATCAACAAGTCACGATATGGCTCCTGCAGTTTTATATATGCTTACAAAAAGCTGGGCAAAGAAGCATAATGCTTATATGTGGCTTTTTGAAAGGAGCTTGCCCGGGGATGATAAGGGCGCCTGGCACTCAAGCGACCTTTGGTATTGGTTCGGCACCCTCGGTAACTGCTGGAGACCGATGACTAAAGAGGATTACAGTATAAGCGACACTATGAGCACCTATCTTTGTAACTTTGCAAAAAACGGAAAGCCCGATGAGGGGGACAATATTGACCTCTGGAGCAAATGTAAAAACGCCAATGACGTTATGTGCTTCGGTGATGCAGTTTCCGGGAGGGGCAGAATGAAAATGCTGATCTTAAACACTCTCACCAACAAGCCCGTCGGTGAATAACAAAGCAAAACACAAAGGCCGCAACAGACTACCACACCACTGTATTAAGCTTCAGACAGATCCGGAGCTTATACCGTTTAAATGAAAACTCCACAGAGGAAGACTTTATTGCTGCTACAGCATCCAGAAAGATTACAACTCATATAATAATGCTCTGACCGTTGAAAGTCAGAGCATTTTTGCTGATTTACATATAAATTCTTTTACTTAATTTCTTTTGCCTCTGTTTTTGTAGTCGTCATCAATATCAGCGCTCCAGTCGGCTGAAAGGGGTGCACTGCTGCGGACGTTACACACGGCTCTTGAAACTGATTCATACAACACTCTTGTGCCTTCCTTATCGGCGTTATAGTTAACGGCACGGTCTCTGTCAATGCCGTAACGTGCAGCGGTTTCAACTGCATCAATGTTTGCACCGATGAAAAGAAACTCCCAGCCGTCTCTTTCCTTCTGACGTTCGATCATTCCCTTTACACGCTCACTTGTGTATTTTTTACTTGCATTTTCCATACCGTCCGTTGTGATGATAAACATCGTATGCGCCGGTACGTCCTCGGGACGGGCATACTTATGAACGTTACCGATGTGATGAATTGCACCGCCGATGGCATCAATAAGAGCCGTGCAGCCGCGGACGGTATAGTCCTTATCTGTCATAGGCTTTATTTTGGAAAGCCTTACTCTGTCGTGGAGAACCTCGCTGTCATTGTCAAAGAGGACGGTGGAAACAAAGCACTCCCCTTCTTCTTTACGCTGCTTCTCAATCATAGCATTGAAGCCGCCGATGGTGTCCGCTTCGAGTCCCGACATAGATCCGCTTCGGTCTAAAATAAATACTAATTCTGTGATGTTGTTCATTTTTTCTTTCATTACAATTTCCTCCAAAAAATTAATGCGGTCGCAGGTTCTGTGTGAACCCTACAACCGCATTATAGCGTTTTATTAAATTAAAATGGTCGCTTGACGGGAGACTTTTAATACAGCTTAACAAATTGGAATTTGTCTAACTACTTTTGAGCATATACGGATATTCTGTTGGAACCAAGTTCCAGGCGATAAAAAATCGCCAGAAGGATACGAATCAATAAAAGAGTTCCAACTACATACAATATAATGCTTGGGACAAAAAAATGAAACAGACATACAGCAATATACTGCGGTATTAAAGAATAAATAATAGCCAAATACAGTATATGGTATTTCCTAAAGGCTTCTTTATTTTTCTTTAACATAGGCTGAATGAAAACCTCGCAGGCAACGTCGGGCACATCCGTAATAATACTGTCAGCACCTATGCTTTGCAGAAATTCCATTTTTTCTTCGTCATTGATTGTCCAGTAACAAACAGCAATATTATTCTTATGAGCGTGGTTTACAAGCCTTGAGGTACCCATAGTAAAAGTATTATTTATTAACAACCCAAAAGCACCTGGTCAAATTCAAAAAGTGCCTCGTTGATCTCAAAGATATCATACACTTCTTTTTGGATAAAGTAGCGGATGATTTTATCAAATGTGAAGCTGCGGGATAAGGTTAATCCTGCAGAGGCAAGCAGCTCCTGTGTTTCATCGAGATTGAGCTTTAATGCTTATATTTTCAGAGTCTTAACACATTAAAAAATTGCTTAACAAAGTAATTATATCACACAAAAACAGTTTTTTTCCACAAAATTCTATGTCATATCCGAGTGTGCAAATATATTGGTACATCTATTCGTAAATCGTTTTTACGAATTTCGTTTTTTAAGTTTATTGTAAATTGATAAAGTTAAACCTCCTTGTACCGAAACACAAGGAGGTTCTGTCATTGCTGAAGACAAACAAAATACCGATGAGGAGGTAAAAGCCACACAGATACTTTTTTTCTTTTTAATAAATCAGTTGTTCTCTTCAACCTTGAAGCCTTTTTTAATAAGGAAGAACAAGGGAACCACAACAAAAACTGAAACGATTGCCGCGTAAATAAACATACTCGATGAAGGCACGATAGTATCAACACCGTATTCGTTTATATATGTAACTGCTGAATTACGGCAGGCTATATCACCAAGGGCCGGACCGCACACCATAGGAATCAGAACGGTAAATATCATTCTTATGCCCTGGAAAAGACCTGCCTTACCCTCGGGAATAAAGTCCTTAATGGATGCATTAAGCTGAATACCCATTACAAGATTTCCCACAACGGCAGGAACGATGCCAACGAGAATAATATGTATATTGGTTGAGGTTGCAAGAATAACAAGCCCTGCGGTTGCTAAAATTGCACAGGGTACAAGTCCCCTTGCCTTGTTTTTAGCAGAAGCCTTAAGAAGCATCACCATGCTTGCAATAAGGATAGCAACCATAACGACAAAGGTTGCTATAACACTTGGCGTAATAAGATTATCACCGTTATCGGGAATTACAACATACTGCAGATATACGAGGAGATAAGGGAAGAATACCTGATATGAAACACTTGAAAAGCCTATAGCTAAAAATGTAAGGTAAAGCCTTGAATTCTCCTTGATAACAGACGGTCTGAAGCCGTAGAAAAGGTCTGCCCAATAGCTTGATGAAGCTTCGTTTTTTGTGCTCTTTTTCTCAGGATTCTTAATAAGGAACAGACCTGCTACACCGCAGGCTGTTACGAACAATCCGAGATACAAAAAGAAATTCTGATATGAAACGGCACCTGACTGAGCAAGGCTTCCGACACCCATAACAACAACCATTGATAAAAAGCCTACAAATGTAAATGCAGTTTCAATAGTCGGTCTGATTTTAGGGGTGGAAATATCCGTTACCCATGCATTGAAGGCAGCATCGTTACTTGTAGAGCCCATATAGGTCATAATGATATCCATTATAATTATAACCCAGACAGTGCCGGTCAGAATCTTAGCTTCATCGGTAATACCTAAAACTGCTGCAATATTATCCTTTGTGATAAAGCCGAAAATTGCAGTAACAAGTCCCCAGAGTATGTAGCCGACAGAGATAAAAAGCTTACGGTTTTTCATTTTATCGCTAAGCGTTCCCATTACAAAGGTGGTAAGCACTGCAGCAATAGCTGAAAGAGCTACCATACGGCTTATAGCAGTAGTAGGAGCCATTGAGCCAGCCATAGCCTGAGCCGATGCGCTTGCATAAACGGAATTATAAAGGAAGGTATTGAAATACATATTTTCAATATTCCACGCAATACCGCCCATAAAACTGAACAGGCACATTGTAAACCAGGTTTTCTTAGAAAGCTTTTCCTTAATCATAATCTTATTTCCTTTCCATCTAAAAGAAAAATCCGAAAATATTCAGCCGAACACATTGTATCACCTTTTCGTTGTAATATCAATTCTTTATATTTCAGAATATCGCACCGAATATAATATAATCCTCGTATGTATTAATCTGAAAATACATACACCAACAAAGCGACAACCGGATATATGCATTTTTAAGCCGATTAACCGTTTTTTCAGCATATAACCACACGTTTTTAACCGGATAACAGTGAAAGATTAATTTAATTATTTACAATCGCAATGTAAAGATATTTACCTGCATAAAAACCATTGCGGTATCAATTATATTATTTTTTTGCTTTTACCTGCGTGAAAATTATATGACCTATTGCCTTTGCACCCTTTGTGATATAGTTGAGAAGGTTTCCCGAAATACCTGTCATAACAGGGCTTTTCAGATCCTTTTCGTTTATTCCGTCAGCTGTACCTTCTCTTACGGTTATATTATCTTTTAAGAAAGGTGAAATATCCGAGTTTTCGGGGGCTACGGCAACCGCACCGTCAGCAAATGCGCATATTTCAGTTTTTTCTTCGTCGGTGAGTCCGTCTTTTGAGAGCGGATAAATTCCGAAAACCGCAGTCTCACAGCTTCCGTTATATGTCGGTGCAATGCTTTTTCCCTGTGATGCAACAAGGGTATAAACGTTCAGAATCTGGTCTTTTGCTCTGCCGAAATGGTGACGCTGATTGCCGTAGTATGTGCCAAAAGGATTCATTCGTACGGTTTTGTCCTTTTCAAGACGCATCGGGCAATGCGCCATTGAATTGAGCACCTGACGTGCGTTTGCAACAATGATACCGCCGTTTTCGTCATAAAGACCCACAAAACCGCCAGTAAGCTGATGATTGAAGGAAGCGAGATAATTGTTCTTTTCATCGCATTCGGGGAATGACTGCGTTCTGAAAGAAGAAATATCACCCATAAAATTCCTTTTTATAACAGAGATATCGCCGTCAAGCATCGGAGTTAACTGGAAAGGAGCGGTTTCAATCCACTTCATATCGCTGAATCTGCCGAGTGCCGAATTTTCGGTTGAAATTGAAGTTGTTTCGGCGGTGTAAGGATAATTGACGGTTGTTCTCACAAAAACGGCATCTGAGAAACCTGTTTTGAAGAAATCGTAGGTAAAGCTTCCGGCCTCTGTTTCTTCGGGAAGATGTATTTCGCCTCGGATGCGTATTCCGTCGCCTTCGCCTGCAAGCTCAAGCTGTGAAACGCCTGTGTTTTCAAAATTATATCTTTTATTGTTGTACGTTATGAAGGACTGAAGAAATTCTCTTGTTCCGATAGCTCTTTCATCACATTTAACAAATTCTATATTGCCTTCGGGAGAGAACATAACGGAAAGACGGTCTGTTTTAAGGAGATTTCCGAACACCGTTTTTTCTTTTTTGCCGTCGAAGCCGATTCTGAGCTCGTATTTCTCTTTGATTTCTCCGAATTTCATCATAAGAAATACAGAGGAACAATCATCTGCTGTCGGCACGGCGGTAAAGCTCTCGAGGCTATCAGCCTCAACGGTTATGCAAGAAATTTCGGATATTTTTCTTTTTATCTCAAGTTGAACGCATTGAACTTCAGTTTTACTTGTGTTATAAACCGTCAGCTTTTCGGTTTTCGGGAATGCGGAAATTTCACTGCTGATAACTTTTTCGCTAAGGTCAAGAGCAGTTTTTTCCCTCTGAATATTAAGCACCGGAGTTGCCAGACCGAAATGTGTTGTCGAGAGAAGAAGAATCCTTGAATCAAAAGAGGGCGAAAGTCTGTCATCCTTGCTGTTGAGTGCAGCCATTGCTCTTGCTCTTTCGATTCTTGTCCATATCTTTCTGTTGAAAGGTTTTTCTGCCCACGATGCATAGCCCGTAAAGTTACCGTCTGCCGTATCGTGAGTGAAGCTGATTTCGCCTGCGGGTTTATGATTTTTAAGATATCCGCCGGGAGTATCAAAAACAATATAAGGCAGGTCGGCTATTTCTTCAACAAGACCGTGAATGCCGTCTGTGTTGGCAATTTTGCCAGTAAGCGGTCCGATGTCAAGGGTTTCCCAGAAAATTGCATCTGCATCCATATTGATGAAGATAAACAAATCTCTGTTGATTTCTCCGCTTTCCTGCTTTTTCCGTAAATCCTTTACCCATGCACGAAGACATCCTGCATCACAGACGTCGGAGTTGCTGTAAGTCGGAATAACAGTAAGGCTTTCCCCTTTGTATGAATACGTTACGGGATTAAAAGCAATTTCATCGGGAAGCTTCGGAATAATTGTTCTGAACGCATCAAAGGGCACACAGCTGTAGTAAAGGCAAAGAGCTTTTATGCCGAGTTTGTTGTATAAAGTAACCTGCGAAGGGGTAAACATAACCTCCTGAGGGCGAACGATTCTTTCGCATTCACCGAAGATATCCTCAAGTCCGCTTGAGTGTTTATTGGTGACGGCAAGATTGATGCTTTCGCAGAATTCTTCTTCGGTCATTGCAGAAAGAGCACCGTTGTTGAAGCCCATAATAATATTTTCATCGCCGTATTTTTTAACACGCTCTTTCATTTTTTCAATAATATCGGGAGCGTATTCAGGCAGAATTTTCTGGAGCGAAAAGAAGTTTTCTGTATCCCACGTACCTTTTACGGGGATGCCTTTTTCGTTGAATTCGGTCAGCACATCAAGAATTTTTCTGATTATTCTGATGTCAGAGCCGAAGCCGAGATTATCGTTTGTATCGCCTCTGTAGGAATGATAGCAGTTAACGTGGAAACCGTAGGCAACGTGAATTTTGTTTTCGGTCATTTTTCTCTCTCCGTTAAAAATTTTTATATCGGAATTCTATAGCAGTTTACAGCATAATACAATCATTTAATATTGTTTTTGGGAAATAAGCGTGCTACACCTGAAACAGATTAATGTGCAAAGTGATAATATGTTCATACTGCAGTTATTAACGTGGGACCAGCTCCGATAATAAGCACGGTGTCGTCCTCTGTGATATCGAAAATTTTAGCTGCCCAGTAGCCTGTTGCAAGGACATCCCACACAAGAAGAGCCTGTCTGTCGGTGACGTTATCGGGTATTTTATTCAATCCCGTATCCGCAAAGGGCACGCGGACATATTCTGCCTGACCGCCGCACAGGGAAAAGCAGTGCCAACGCCTGCTCTTATAAGTTGTAAAGTTCCGTCAAACATAGATACTCTTCCTTTTATCTTTTCGTTAAAACGAGGATTTTCTGTACGGATGTTCAGTCACAAGCAGTTCACCGTCGGTACATATTCAATATTTGCTGCGTAATACATAACGTTAAACGCCGTTAACTACTTTTCAATGTCGTTGTACTTTTCTTAACGGAATGTAAATTGCAGCAATCAATGCCGATACAACGAGCATAAGCGGTACGGTAATATCTGTTCTGATATTGCGAATCCCGACGTCGTCAAAAAAGAAATATACAATAAAGCACATACCGAGATATGACGGAAGTGCGATTTTTGCGAATCTGACGGGGGACATATCAAAGGCATTTGAATCTTTTCTGAGCATATTTCCGCTCATTAATTTAATCATAAACAAGCCGAATATTATTGATAATACTACAGTCAGAATTGTACCGAGAGGTTCATCATCCGGAAGTACCCCTGTATGAGCGAGCAAGCGTGCAAACCTGATGCCTATTGCTCTTGAAGGAGTTACACCGAGGATGAATACTGTCAGAATGAAGTTGAAGCCGAAATTGATCTTTTTATCAGCGATAAAAGGCGTCATATCACATGTATCGTTCTTTGTGTGCTTCTCGGCTGTAAACGCAAGAAAAGCCATAATAAACAGACCTATAAAAAAGCCTGTACCGAATTCCCATGTACCCCAGGTTGCAAAACGTCTGAAGGTTTCGGAAAACTCAACGCCTTTGAAAAAGCCGTAGTTAAAATGGCTTGAAACGAGAGGAGTGAGGACGGTTGTTGTGACTGCTGTGAACAGATTCAGAATAAGAGAGCCGAAGCCTGTAAATTTATCTTTACGGAAAATAAGGGCATAAGCCGAAAGAACAATAACGGAAAGAGCGTCGGAAATATGCTCAATGCTCATATAGTAGTTTTCGAAAAACGGAATGCCCTGAGCCCAGCTTCTGTCCATAAAATGACTCATATATGCCGCCATGGGGCTTGAATAATTTTGTCCGTATGCCTCAAGACCAAGTGCAGCATAGCTGACCTGATCGGGATTGATGAGCTGAATAATAAAATGTGAAACCGTTGCTTTGAAAATCAGAGAAGACACCATATATACAGCTACGGCTATTATGTAGTGCTTGATTTTATATTCCTTGCCCGAAAAAAGAGATGTAACAAAGAATGCAAAAAGAGGAATCAGGGTGAATGCCATAAGGAAGATTATCACAGCACCGCTGATATGGTCAATGGGTGCATAAACATCACCGTTCGGCCCTGTAAATACGGGGTCAAGACCGTTCAGCATCTCACCTGAATAAGGCAGGTCGCTCCAGACGACGCCTGCAAGCTGTTCGAGAACCGTGGCGTAGCCTGTAACACTCAAGCCGAGCATAAGTCCGCCCAAAGGTATCATTTCATATTTCATACCTTTTCGGTTGCCGTAGAAGTGATAAATGAGGA
>JAZRTO010000033.1:0-8354 GCA_045652065.1 Acutalibacteraceae bacterium | reverse complement strand
ACCCGTTGCGGTTCCATTGACCCTGCTATTGTTCCTATCATTATGAAGAAGGAAAATCTTACTCCTGATCAGATGGACAATATTATGAACAAGAAGTCCGGTATGCTCGGTGTTACTCAGAAGACCAGCGACAACAGAACTATTGAAAACGATGCAAAGAATGGCTGTGAAAGAGCACAGCTTGTTGAATCAATGCTCTGCCATCAGCTTACAAAGTATATAGGCGGTTTTGCTGCTGCTATGGGCGGTGTTGATGCTGTTGTATTTACAGGCGGTATCGGTGAAAACAATCCCCACTACCGTTCAAGAGTTGCTGAAAAGCTCGGCTTCCTCGGAACAGCTATCAATGAAGAAACTAACGCAAAGCGCGGTGAGGAGCTTGAAATTTCTGTTCCCGGCTCTAAGGTTAAGCTTTTCGTTATTCCCACAAACGAAGAACTTATGATTGCTCAGGATACATTTGAAATTGTATCTGCTCTTTAATTAAATTGTTAAAAGCAAGTACAGATATTGTACTTGCTTTTTCTTTTGGAGATAAAATGCGAATTGTTTTAGCTACTCTTAATTCAAAATTCATTCATTCAAATCTGTCTCTGTGGTGCATTAAGGCAGGGATTGAGGCTTTTTGTTCTGAAAAACATGACGTTTTTGTTTTAGAATCAACCGTTAATTCAGATGTTGATAAATTTTCCGATCATATTTGCGCATTAAAGCCGGATATTGTTGCATTTTCATGTTATATCTGGAATGTTGAAAAAATTCTTCCTTTATGCGGTATCATAAAAGAAAAAACAGACTGTGTAATTGCTCTTGGCGGTCCTGAGGTTGAATACAGACAGGAAGATATACTAAGAAGCCATTCTTCTGTGGATTTTGTAATCTCAGGTGAAGGAGAATGGAGCTTTCCCTCATTTGTGGAATATATTTTGGCTAAAATATCATTAGATGATGCTGAAGGCATATGCTTTATTGAAAACGGCAGCTTTGTCAGTTTACCCGCTAAACGGCATTGTGATACTCCCCCGTCGCCTTACTGTGATGAGTATTATAAATCTCTTAATGGCAGAATAGCTTATGTTGAAGCAAGCCGCGGCTGTCCGTTCAAATGTGCTTATTGTCTGTCAGGACAACTTTCGGGGTTGAGGTATTTTAATGAAGCGGCTGTTTTTGAAAATATAATAAGGCTTTCTCACAGCGGCACTAAGACAATTAAATTCATAGACAGAACCTTTAATGCTGATGCAAAAAAGGCTGACCGAATTCTTGAATTTATAAGAGATGGTTACGGTAAGCTAATTAATAGCAATGTATGTTTTCATTTTGAAATAGCTGCTGACATACTAAAGGACAGTACAATTGAAATTCTTTCGTCTATGCCTTCAGGTCTTTGTCAGCTGGAAATAGGCATACAGTCATTTAATCAGAAAACACTTACGAAAATTAACAGAAAGTCAGATCTTATCAAGCTCTGCGAGAACATAAAAAAGCTAGTTTCATTCAGAAATATGCATATTCATATTGACCTGATAGCCGGTCTTCCTTATGAGGATATAAAAAGCTTCAAAAACAGCTTTAATAAGGCATTTGCTCTGAAAGCTGATATGTTGCAGCTTGGCTTCCTTAAAATGCTGCATGGGGCTGAAATGCGAATAAACGAGGCTGAATTTCCTTGTGACTACAGAAAAACTCCGCCCTATGAAATTATTTCCAATAAATGGTTGTCCACTGATGATATAATTCTGCTTAAGGGCTGTGAGGATGCCCTTGACAGACTTTATAACAGCAGAAGATTTCTTTTTACGATTAAATATCTTTTTGATGAGCTTCATCTTGATCCGTTTGATACTTTCTCTGAATTCGGGATAAGCAGTTCCTTTGACCGTGTTTCACTTTCCGAATTTATTGAAAAAATCTGGTTATTCTTTAAGGAAAAGTGCGATAAAGATAAGCTGAGAGATAATCTCTTATGTGATATAAATTCTCTGCCCGTTAACATAAAAATCCCGGAATGTTTATCTGAGTATAATCCGTTATATAAAAGACTTAAGAAAAAGTATAGCGAGGAATTCAGAAAAAATATCCGAGTAGTTATTCTGAAATCTGAGAAAAGAGTTTTCGTTGTTCACACGGATATTTGCGATAAAATTACAGGCAGATATTATTCGCAATACTTTACTATTGATTGATATTCATGCTTGCATATATTGAATTAATTGCGATTTTGCCGTATAATGAAGCCTTAAGGAGTGATATTTTATGGAAAACAAAAATTTCTCAAAATTTATAAAGGTTCTGCAGATTGCATCAGGTGCACTTATGCTCGGAATGGTGGTTTTGTGCATTGTTCTTATGAATAAATACAATATCAAGGTTACTAATATCCCGGAACTTGCTAATATGATTCAGGGAGGAACCTTTGTTATAGCTCTTGGAATTATTGCATTTTCTGTCGTAAAATCATTTGCACTTGTGTTCCCGCCTGCTGTTGTTTTTTCAATTTGCGGATATCTTATGCCGAACTATGCTGTTGGTGTAATTGTCAATATTATTTCCGTTTTTCTTAGCCTTTCAATCCCCTGGTTTCTCGGAAAATTCACAGGGGCGGGAATGGTTGATACTCTTAAGACTAAATTTAAGGCTGTAAAAAAGATTGATGATTTTGCAGGAGCTAATGAAGCACAGATGACTTTTGTTGTAAAGCTTTCAGGACTTCTTCCGGGGGATCTTTCCAGTCTTCTTTTCGGAGCTATGAATGTTTCATATAAAAACTATATGATTGGTTCAAATCTCGGCAACCTCCCACTTGTGCTTGTTTATACTGGCTTCGGTGTTGCTCTTAAGAGCATCGGAGAAAAGCCCTGGCTTGCTGCTATACCCGTTGCAGCTATAATATTCTTCGTTATCATATCAGGTATCATCACAAAGAAAATGATAGCCGACAATAAAGCAAAACAAAAATAACTACATATAAATACACCGCTGGAGTACAATAACTTCAGCGGAACTTTATTGTGTCAAGATGTTAAGGGCAGAAGAGGTCGAGACACTTTGTGTCCCTCTTGCTGTAGACAAAGTTGCTTTGCGCCTTGGAGCGGTGCACAACTTTGATCGCAGCGTTTTGCTACCTCGCTTCATCGTCCACCGACACGCTCGCAACCTCACCCGTCACGCTCCGCGTGCTTCGGGCTGAAAATTTAGAGCAAAAAATAAAACGGACACCTATTGGCATCCGTTTCTGGCAGGGGCAGAAGGGCTCGAACCCTCGGCACGCGGTTTTGGAGACCGCTGCTCTACCAACTGAGCTATACCCCTATACTATCTTGAAACTTGAAAATTGGTGGGGCATCAGGGACTCGAACCCCGGACCAACCGGTTATGAGCCGGTTGCTCTAACCAACTGAGCTAATGCCCCGTTTCAAGCTGCTTGATTATTATATAGTCATTCAATTAAAAAGTCAAGCATTTTTTTAACTATTTTCAAAAAAAGGATATTTACTGAAGCATAGGACTGCAGAAATTCTGCAGTCCGTTAGTTTTACATCAAATCACAAATCAGTTTTGAAAACTGGAGAGGATCTGTTATTGAAAGTCCGCCTATCAGCCTTGCCTGATTATAAAGAAGCTTTGTGTAATCGGAAAGCTTATCTTTATCTTCGCTAAAAAGAGTTTTTAGCTTTTGTGCAATAGGATGTTCGATATTAATTTCAAGAGCATATTCGGCCTTAATATCTTTTGAATCAGGCATAGATTTTAATACCTTTTCCATTTCTGCTGAAATCTGACCTTCGTTTGTAAGGCAGACGGGGTGAGATTTCAGTTTGTTGGTGAAGCGTACGGATGCAATTTCGGGAATTGCCTCCTTCATAAAATCAAACATGTCTCTATTTGCTTCATTTTCGATCTTAATTGTGTCTTTTTCCTCATCGGTAGCAAAGTCAGCATCATCGGCACAAATATTAATAAAAGGCTTGTTTTCGTAAGACATTGCAGTTTTTAATGCAAACTCATCAATATAGTCTGTAAGATACAGAATCTCATACCCTAAATCCTTTACCTTTTCAACCTGAGGAAGCATTTCAATTCTGTCAATTGTTTCGCCGGATGCGTAATAAATGCTTGGCTGCTCGGATTTCATTCTTTCTGTGTACTCGCTGAGAGTGACATGCTTTTTCTCATTGCTGCTCTTGAACATAAGAAGATCAATGAGGTCATCCTTATGCATTCCGTAATCGGTGTATACGCCGAATTTCAATGAATTGCCGAATGCTTCAAAGAACTTTTCATATTTCTCTCTGTCAGTACGGAGCATTTTTGTAAGCTCTGCTCTGATTTTCTTTTCAAGTGTCTTTGCTATAAGCTTTAACTGATGGTCATGCTGAAGCATTTCACGGGAAATGTTAAGCGATAAGTCTTCACTGTCAACAATACCTCTGATAAAATTGAAATAATCAGGAAGAAGCTCGGAGCACTTTTCTGAAATCAGAACACCCTTTGAGAATAACTGCAGTCCTTTTTCAAAGTCCTTAGAATAATAGTCAAAGGGAGCGTGTGCAGGCACATAAAGAAGAGCATTATATGTTGCATTACCCTCTGTTTTTGCATGAATAACGCGAAGAGGCTCTTCGTAATCATAAAATACTTCTCTGTAGAAGTTATTATACTCTTCATCCGTGATTTCATTTTTTGATTTCTTCCAGATAGGGAGCATTGAGTTAAGAGTACGAAGCTCTATAACTTTTTCATACTCACCTTCCTTGCCCTCCACAGGCACAGATGCTTCAAATTCCATTTTTATGGGATAGCGTATATAATTTGAATACTTCTTGACTAGCGCTGAAATTCTGTAATTATCAAGAAATTCATCGTAATTTACTTCATCCGTATTATCGCAGATTGATAGAATAATTTCTGTGCCGGCACTTTCCTTTTCGCAGGACTTTATAGTGTAGCCTTCTGCACCTGAGGATTCCCAACAGAAGGCTTCATCGCTTCCGTGTGCTCTGGAGATTACCTTGACATTCTTGCTGACCATAAATGAGGAATAGAAGCCGACACCGAATTGACCGATAATGTCAATGTTTTCATCCGAGTTTTCAGCCTTGAATTTCTGTGATCCGCTTTTTGCAATAACGCCAAGATTATTCTCCAGCTCCTCAGCTGTCATACCGATACCGTTATCAGAAATAATCAGCTGTCTGCTTTGCTTATCGGCTGTAATAAGAATACAAAAATCATCTTTGGAAAGCTCAACAGAATTATCTGTAAGGGATTTGAAATACAGCTTATCTATGGCATCGCTTGCATTAGAAATCAATTCTCTCAAAAAGATTTCTTTGTGTGTATATATTGAATTTATCATAAGGTCAAGAAGCTTTTTAGACTCTGCCTTAAACTGCTTTTTGCTCATTTTTGAAACTCTCCTTGTTTTGATAAGACAAAAGCTCCGGAAGATAATTCCGAAGCCATGTCCCAAAAGAATTAGATTAAGAGAAAGGGTAACGGGAAATATTTCCCGTTAAGTTAAGTATAATTAGCTAACTTAAAAGACCCTTAAATCAGTCCTCTATTGCGGCTTTTCGCGTATTTACATTGTAGAAAAATTCAGCAGGGAATTTTTCTTTTCTGTCATAGGTATATACACCGTTCTGTTCCTGTTCAACATCTGTCAGCTGTGTATAGCAGAAGCCGAAGAAGCAGGGATTGTCAAGAAGTGCATCGGTAAGCCCCTTGTATCTTGCCTTGAATTCTTCTTCTGTCTGAGGCGCATCACCGTAGCCCCAGGATACGTGTCTTGAATTTCCTTCAGTTGCACTCCACTTGATTCCGCCGTATTCACTGATAAATACAGGCTGACCCTTGATGTAAGTCTGTCTGTCATCAAATCTGTCCCAGGGAATTCCGGTTTCAATAATTTTATCGTTGTTTTCCTTGAAGATATCTACATTCTGTTCATAATCGTGAAGATCAAAAATGTCTGTTTCAACGTGGAAATTACCGCTTGTATCAATGCAGGGGCGTGTCTTGTCTGCTGTTTTTGTTGCACGGTAAACGAGGCTTAAAACATCGTCATATTGCTTTCTTCCGTTTATGTCCCAGGTTTCGTTAAAGGGACACCAACCGATAATTGCAGGATGATTAAAGTCACGGTCAATTTCAGAAAGCCATTCGGGAAGGAATGAGTATATGCTTTCGGGACGTGTATGATCAAGTCCCCAGTTAGCATATTCACCCCATACAAGGTAGCCTTCTTTATCACAGTAGTAAAGGAAGCGTTCCTCAAAAACTTTTTCGTGAAGACGTGCTCCGTTGAAGCCGCAAGCCATAGAACGCTTGATATCATTAAGAAGCTCAGCATCAGAGGGAGCGGTGTAAATTCCGTCAGGATAGAAGCCCTGATCAAGAATAAGTCTCTGGAAGACGGATTTTCCGTTCAGCATAAACTTAAAGCCGTCAAACCAAATATTTCTGAGACCGAAATAGCTCTGTACCTTATCTGCACCGTAAGTGATTTCAAGATCATAAAGTCTGCCGTGACCTGCTTCCCACAGGTGAATTTCTGAGAGAGTAAGATTAAGTGCAAATGTTCCGGAGCAATTATCAATTGCAGCAATTCCTACTTCCCTGCCCTCGTAAATTGCTTTAAGAACAAGGTTTTCGCAACCGACAGATTCACCTGTTACAGCAAGAGAGCCTGTCCTGTAATCAGGATAATATTTAACACTCTTAATAAAGCTTTTCTCTGTAAACTCAAGCCACACTGTCTGCCATATGCCTGTGGTTCTTGTGTAATCACAGCTGTGTGAGTAGTATTCCTCGCTCTGCTTTCCTCGGGGAATCATAGGACATCTTGTATCATCCTCACAGTAAATAACAACAGTATTCTCACCTGCGGTTATAAAATCTGTAATATCAAACGAGAAAGAAACATAACCGCCCTTATGAACTCCTACCTTTTTTGTATTGACAAAAACAGTAGTTGTATGATCGGCAGCACCGATATGAAGAACAGTTCTTTTGTGTGAATTTTCCTCGGAAATTTCGAATGTTCGCTTATACCATACTCCGTACATGAAATCTTTATGGCCGATGCCTGAAAGCTCGGATTCAACACAGAAAGGTACAATTATTTTTTTGTCAAAGGCAGAATAATCTTCATAAAATTTTCTTGCAACACCGCTTCTGCCGTTATCAAAGCAAAAATCCCACTCGCCGTTAAGATTCATCCAATTATCTCTCTGAAACTGGGGCTTTGGATGTTCGCATCTCGGAATATTCATATAAATCTCTCCTATCAATAAAATGTAGCAACCAACTCATCGGGTGCATCTGCTTTTTCCATACTTAATACATTGAAAATAGGGCCTTTTTTGCCGTACATTCTTGAAAATCTGACATCAATTTCTGCTGTAACAATGTACCAGGCTGAATTTTCAACCGAAGATAAATCCTTTACCTTAGAAACAAGTCCGCAGAATGCAATATCATCAGCACAACAGGTCATAATATGCCTGCCGATAGCACAGGTGCCTGACGGGAATTTAGGATCTGTTGCTGCCATTGCGCGGAATTTTGCGGTTTTACCCTTATATTTTTTCATTTCTTCGGTGAGATCTCTGTAAAAAAGAGGAAAGTCCTTGTCTTCCACTTCAATTACGGGAGCATCAATGTCAAAAGGCAGAGGATCCTCTATTTCATCGGGAATAAGAGTACCGTCCTGATATTCATAAAGAATCTGAGTTCTTCTTGATGTTCCTCTAACAATTTTGTGAAGCTCCATTGTATCAAAGCCCTTTGGAATTCTGTTAAATACTGAAACATCGCAGTCCGATAACTTATCAACAACCAAGCTTCTCATATTTGCATTATATGAAATGAAGGTATTGCAGTCAAAGAACAGCATGTTCTGATACGGCACCCAATCCTCAGGCATATTATCGTAAAAATCCTGAATCATCCACATACCGTTATATTCAACAATAACACGTTCAGCCTTAAAAGAATCTGCAAGCTTTTTAAGGTTGCTTTCGTTCAGCTCATCTTTACTTTCAATAGTGGAGATTTTTACGTTTTTGCCGCTGAATTTCTGTTGTTCGTATTCTTCTTCACCTTCTTCACATACGAGAAGAAGAGTTCTTTCTCCTGAATTGAATCTCTTATCTTCAAGAGTATCCTGAATAAAGGTTGTTTTACCGGACTCTAAAAAGCCCGAAAATATATAAACGGGAATTGACATTTTTATTCCTCCGATTATAAACCGAAAACTTCTTCGATTTCTTTATCATTAAGCTTTGAGCCTATAACACAAATTCTGCCGATTATTCCTGCACTTCCGTGTCTTACATCAGCTTCACCGG
>JAZRTO010000032.1:0-12617 GCA_045652065.1 Acutalibacteraceae bacterium | reverse complement strand
CTGAAATCAAGGTAAAGCTGAACAGCAGTAAGAAAGCGGTTGTTTCCTGGAAAAGTGTTTCGGGTGCGGTAAAATATGAGGTATGGCGCTCCACAAGCAAGAACGGAACCTACACGAAGCTTACCACAACAACAAAGCTTTGTTATGAGAACTCACCGAAGGCAGGAAAATATTACTACAAGGTGCGTGCAGTGTCCTCTGACGGACAGGTGAGCGGATACAGTAATATAGCGAGCGTTTCTGTGCCCTTTAAGGTAAAGCCCGAGATTAAGGTAAAACTGAACAGCAGCAAAAAAGCGGTTGTTTCCTGGAAAAGTGTTTCGGGTGGGGTAAAATATGAGGTATGGCGCTCCACAAGCAAGAACGGAACCTACACAAAGCTTACCACAACAACAAAGCTTTCCTATGTTAATTCCGCCAAGGCAGGTACCTATTATTATAAGGTGCGTGCGGTCGGAACAGGTGCCGTTAACAGCAAATTCAGTAATGTTATTTGCGCTAAAATTCCGAAACGCTGAGCAAAAGATGTAAAAGTACGGTCTGCAAAAAACATATGCATAAAGGGACTCTTGCAAGGATGATGCCTGTAGGAGTCCCTTTAATAATTTTACGATAAAAATTGACTGTTCTTTGCATCAGAGGAGAAAGAGAAATTTCTTGAATTGACTTATTGGCAGAATATTTATTGAAAAACGAATTGATTTATGATACAATTAATACACAAAGTAGACATTTTTTTCAGAGGCTATTTGCAGAAATAGCCGGAAGGATGAGATTTTTGAGTAATTATAAGCATATTTTACGCAAATGCTTTCTGTTGGCTGCAGTTTTGTGTCTGTTTGTGACTGCTGCAGTAACAGCTTCTGCTGCAAAATTCGGTGAGCGTTATGATGCTGATGCCGCTGTTTCCTATGCGGTGGCTCATTGGGATGACGGTGTGGGTGTCTGCGATCAGTTTGTAAAGGCTTGTCTTAAGGCAGGCGGAGTGGAAATTCTTGCAGGTGATGTAGATCCCGTAAAGGATGCGCTGGTTGATGCAGGGCTCGGAAAGCTGTGTAATATGAAAATTTCCGCTGACGGAGTTCATGCCCTGGAAACAGAGAATCCCGGTATACAGGCAGGCGATGTTCTGTTCCTTTACTGTGAAAAATGCGGAAGATCTGTTCATACAGCCATCATCGGCGGTTATGATAAAAACGGATACCTTTACACTTATGCCCATAATCCCGGATGGAATAAGGTAAACTGGTTGGGTAATTTTACTCATAAGGGTGATGACGGAAAGAGCCATAAAAATTGCTGGCAGTATATAGTTGTCGCCATGGATAGGGATGAATATTCTCATATTCACAATTTTGATAAAGAGGAATATGAAGCAGGACATCCCCACGAAATATATGTAAAATGCTCCTGCAAGGCAAAGTATTATCTTGGCTGGAATGCAACAGTTTCAACCTGTACTACCTGTAATCCTCCTGTCAGTGATGTTCCCGTTGTTACCGTTAAAACTGACGGAAAAACATTTAATCTCAGCTGGAGTACGGTTTACGGTGCGGTGAAATATGAGGTTTACCGTTCAACAAGCAAAACGGGTGAGTATTTTAAGCTCTTTTCTGATATGAGTACCACCCTGGTAAATAAATCTGCAACAAAGGGCAATACCTATTTCTTCAGGGTTGATGCAGTTCTGAAAACGGACAGCAAGGGAAATCCTAAAAAATCGGTATCAAGTAAGATTATTGCCTGTACACTTGAAGACGGTGTGGTTTTTGTGCCCGATGCTCCCGTGCTTACAGTAAAGCTCAACAGCAGCAATAAGGTAGCTCTGTCCTGGAAGGCTGTCTCAGGTGCAAAAAAGTATGAAATTTATCACGCGCCCGGCAAATATGATGAATACAAAAAAATCAAAACAGTAACCGGTAAATCATATACTTATCTTCCTGATGCAGGTAAAAATTATTATAAGATTGTGGCTGTTGCCTCAAACGGGCAGAAGAGTGAATTCAGTGAACTGAAGAGTGTTTCTGTTCCCTTCAGCGTAAAACCCAAAGCAACAGGAAAGGCAGACAGCAAAAATAATGCAGTTGTTTCCTGGAAGACAGTTCCTGGTGCATGGCAGTACGAGGTTTACTATTCAACAAGCAAAAACGGTAAATATACTTGCCTTGAAAGCACAGACGGACTTAAGTTCAAGAGGGAATCCAACCCAGGCACATACTATTACAAGGTCCGTGCCGTTTCTGCTGACGGTCAGAAGAGTGCCTTCAGCAGTATAGTAAGCGTTTCTGTTCCCTTCCGCACCAAGCCTGTAGTCAAGGGCAAGGTTGTGGATACCATGGCATATATGGATTGGGATATGGTTTCCGGTGCAGTAAAGTATGAGATATACCGTGCAACAAGTAAGGACGGAAAATATACAAAGCTTAAGATTACCGAAAACAGCTCATATAAATATGATGCGGGAGCCGGCACATACTACTATAAGATCCGTGCGGTGGCTTCGGACGGTCAGGTAAGCAGCTTCAGTAAAATTGTTAAGATTTCGGTGCCCTTCAGATATAAGCCCGTAATTGCAGTTAAGGTGAACAGCAGTAAGAAGCCGGTTGTTTCCTGGAAGACCGTTCCCGGGGCCGTAAAGTATGAGGTGTACCGTGCAACAAGCCAGAACGGAAAATATACAAAGCTTGGAACTACCACGAAGCTTAAGTACACCGATAATCCGGGAGCAGGCAGATTTTACTATAAGGTCCGTGCAGTGGCTTCGGACGGACAGACAAGTAAATTCAGCGTAATTATAAATGCTTTTGTTCCGTTCCCCGACGGTGTCAAGCCTGCAATCAAGGCAAAAACAAGCAGTAAGAAGGCAGTCATTTCATGGAAGGCCGTTCCCGGTGCGGTGAAATATGAGGTGTACCGTGCAACAAGCAAGAACGGTAAATATACCTGTCTTACAAGCACAGACAAGCTTACATATGCAAATTCTGTCAAGGCAGGAACCTATTACTATAAGGTGCGTGCCGTAACAACAGGAAATAAGAGTGAATACAGTAATATTCTGAGTGTTAAGGTGCCGAAATAAAAATTACCGACGTTTTGCCGGGTGCTCATAAGAGTGCCCGGCATTTTTGTCATTGTAAAATAAACACTTGCCTGTTTGGGAGTGTAAGAATCAAAAAATAGCAGTTAGAGAATGTTAATATAATTAATTGTTGACATTTTTTCTGTTTGATGATAGAATACCCCTATTAAAGGCTATGACGAAGAGGGATGTTTCAGATAACCTTAAGAGAGACGGCGGTCGGTGCGAGCCGTTGGTGAAGGGAAACAGTCTGTAGCTTCCGAGCCGGAGAGAGGAAAGCATGGAGCGCCAAATCGTTTGGCATTGTTCTGTAGTGCCGTAGAACTCTCCCGTATGGCTGCGTAAAAGCATAAGGCTTGATATATGAGCCTGAGCGGCACTTTTGTGCAATTTGAGTGGTACCGCGGGTAAAAGAATTTTCCCGTCTCAAAGAATTTTCTTTGGGACGGTTTTTTTGTCCCAGGAGGAGGACGTATGAATAACAGTATTACAGGTCTTGATTTCAAGATAAGAGAAATGGCATCCCGTATAAAGGAGCTCCGTGAGGTTACGGGCTTTACCTATACGGAAATGGCTCAGAAAACAGGTGTGCCTGTGGATGAGTATATGCGCTGCGAGGAGGGCAAGAGTGACCTTAACTTTGCCTTTATTTATCGTTGTGCACTTGCATTCAATGTTGACGTTACGGATATTATTCAGGGTTCATCTCCCACACTTGCTTCCTATACGGTGACAAGAAAGGGCGAGGGACAGATAATTCAGCACGCTCACGGTATGACATATTATAATCTTGCAGGCTCCTTCAAGAACAGAATTGCTGAGCCTCTTTATGTTCATTCCGTAAAGGGCGGAGATGAAAATAAGGATATTGAACTTACATCACACGACGGACAGGAAATAGATATCGTTATAAAGGGTATCCTTAAGGTACAGATAGGCGAGCATGTTGAGGTGCTTCATGAGGGTGACAGCATTTACTATGATTCTTCAACTCCTCACGGTATGGCTGCAACAGGAGAAGAGGACTGCCTTTTCTATGCCATTGTTCTTAATCCTTCAGGTGAGCCTATTCCCGAATTTTCCGCACAGAAAGCGGAAACTGCTGTATCTCCCAAAAGACTCGGTGAGGCAAAAACTGATCGTGTTTACCGTAAGTGGGTTTCTGTTCAGAAAAATGAAAACGGAACACCCGTCAAGGTTGATTTTATCAATGAGGATAAGTTCAACTTTGCATTCGATATTGTTGATGAAATAGCTGCAAAGAAGCCTGATAAGCTTGCAATGCTTCATATTGCTGAAGATTTTACGGAAAGACGTTTTACCTTCTCCGATATCTCAAAGGCATCAAATCAGTGTGCAAATTACTTCAAATCTCTCGGCATCAAAAGGGGAGACAGAGTGCTTCTTGTTATGAAGCGCCATTATCAGTTCTGGTTTGCAATTTTAGGTCTTCATAAGCTTGGTGCAATTGCAATTCCCGCAACAAATCAGCTTCTTGAACACGATTTCTCATACCGTTTCAATGCAGCAGGAATCAGCGCAATTATCTGTACTGCTGACGGCAGCACATCAGATGAGGCAGATAAAGCGGCAAAGGAAGCACCTACTCTTACAACAAAAATTATTGTTAACGGTGAAAAGGAAGGCTGGCATTCATTTGACAGCGAATACACCCTTTTCAGCGAAAAGTTCGAAAGAACAGAGGAATCCCCCTGCGGTGAGGAGCTTATGCTTATGTTCTTTACCTCAGGTACAACCGGTTATCCCAAAATTGCCGCACATAACTACAAATATGCACTCGGTCATTTTGTAACTGCAAAATACTGGCATTGTGTTGACCCCGACGGACTTCATCTTACAATTTCCGATACGGGCTGGGCAAAGGCTCTCTGGGGTAAGCTTTACGGACAGTGGATGTGCGAGGCTGCAACCTTCGTATATGACTTTGATCGTTTCAATGCAGGGGATATTCTTCCCATGTTCTCCAAATATCACATTACCACATTCTGTGCTCCTCCCACAATGTACCGTATGCTTATAAAGGAAGACCTTACGAAGTACGATATGTCCTCTGTTGAGCATGCAACAATTGCAGGTGAAGCACTTAATCCCGAGGTGTTCAAGCAGCTTGAAAAGCTGACGGGACTTCGTATTATGGAAGGCTTCGGTCAGTCCGAAAGCACACTTATGATTGGTAATCTTGTGGGTGCAAATCATAAGATAGGTTCAATGGGTAAGCCCGTTCCGATATATGACATTGACATTGTTGACAGCGAGGGTAACTCCTGTGATGTTGGTGTGCCCGGTGAAATCATTGTCCGCACAGGCGATAAGGTTCCCTGCGGTTTGTTTACAGGCTACTATCTTGATGAAGACAAGACAAAGGAAGCCTGGTATGACGGAATGTATCATACAGGTGACCTTGCCTGGAAGGATGAAGACGGCTTCTACTGGTACGTGGGCAGAGTTGATGATGTTATCAAGTCATCAGGCTACCGTATCGGACCCTTCGAAATCGAAAATGTTATTATGGAGCTTCCTTATGTTCTTGAATGTGGTGTTACGGCTGCACCCGATGAAGTAAGAGGTCAGGTTGTAAAGGCTGTTATTGTACTTACAAAGGGCACAGAGGCTTCCGAAGAGCTTAAGAAGGATATTCAGAATTATGTAAAGAAGCACACCGCTCCTTACAAGTATCCTCGAATTGTTGAATTCCGTGAGTCACTTCCCAAAACAACCAGCGGAAAAATTATCAGAAACAAACTGTAAAAAGTGGGGCTTTAGCCCCGCTTTTTTGATTTGTATAAATCTTTGTGAAAATTCTTGACTTTATTGTATTAATATGCTATTCTACATACATTGATAGAGGTGCGTTTGATAAAAAGTAGGTTTTGTGTAAGCTTTTAACGCGAAGGTGTTGCAAAATTGAAAGGTATCGGCGCCGAGGCGGAACATGGCGTGGTTCTTGCCGGCAATACGGAATAATATCTGTCTTGCTGTCGCTTTTTGCGGAGAGCTATCTGTACTTTGAGTATTACTCGCAGTGTCGGTAGCCGTATTTTACGGCTGTTTGTTTTTTATGCGGGTTAAATATTGTCAGAGGCTGCCCCGTAAAACTATCGGGCGGCTGATTTTTTGTGTAATTATTATGTAATTATTTTGGAGGAAAATACAATGAAAAACACAGTTTTTACAGGTGCTGCAACTGCAATTATTACTCCCCTTAATGAAAGCGGTGTAGATTACGAAAGCTTCGGAAGACTTATTGATTGGCAGATAGCTGAGGGTATTGATGCTATTGTTGCCTGCGGTACAACAGGTGAAGCATCTACTCTTACAGACGAAGAGCACAGAGACTGTATAAAGTTTGCCGTCGACAGAGTTGCCGGCAGAGTTCCCGTTATTGCAGGTACAGGATCAAACGATACCGATTATGCAATTGAACTTACAAAATATGCATGTGAAGCAGGTGCCGATGCTGTTCTTCTTGTAACTCCTTACTACAATAAGGCTACACAGAAGGGGCTTATAAAATCCTTTGAGGTTGTAGCAGATGCTGCAACAAAGCCCTGTATTTTATATAATGTTCCCTCGCGTACAGGCTGCAACATTATGCCCGCTACAATGGCACAGCTTGCAGATCACCCCAATATTGTTGCAGTAAAAGAGGCTTCGGGCAATCTTTCACAGATTGCTGAAATTGCTGCTCTTACAAGAGGTAAGCTTGATATATATTCAGGTAATGACGATCAGATTCTTCCTGTACTTTCACTTGGCGGTAAGGGTGTAATTTCTGTTCTTTCAAACATTTTACCCCGTGAAACCTCTATGATATGCAAGAACTACTTTAACGGAAATACTGCAGAAGCTACAAAAATGCAGCTCGATTATCTTGCTCTTGTAAATGCTCTTTTCTGCGAAGTAAATCCCATTCCCGTAAAGGCTGCCTGTGCTGCCATGGGTTACGGTGAAAACTATCTTCGTCTGCCTCTTACAACAATGGAAGAAGCAAATGAAAAGAAGCTCCTTTCGCTTATGAGAGAAGCAGGAATAAATGTTTAAGAGGTAAGCTATGAAAATTATATTAAGCGGTTTTTCAGGCAGAATGGGTGCTGCGGTGCTTCAGGTGGCTGCTGACGGCTATAATGATGCTGAGGTAGTTGCAGGTGTTGACCTTTTGCCTCGAGACGGTGATATTCCCTGTTATACCGATTTTTCGGATATAAAGGAAAATGCAGACTGCATTATAGATTTTTCAAACCATGCTTCAATAAAGGCAGTTGCAGATTACGCTGTAACGACAGGTCTTCCTCTTGTCGTTGCAACAACGGGTCACACAGAGGAAGAAAAGGAAATTATAAGAAAAGCTGCGGAGTCCGTTCCCGTGTTTTTCTCTGCAAATATGTCAATGGGTGTAGCGCTTCTTTGCCGTATGGCAACTCTTGCAGCAAAAACACTTCCCGGTGCAGATATCGAAATAGTTGAAACTCACCATAACCGCAAGCTTGATGCTCCCAGCGGAACTGCTCTTATGATTGCAAATGCAATAAAAACAGTCCGCGAAAGTGCAAAGTTTGTTTTCGGCAGACACGGCATGGCAAAAAGAGAGACTGAAGAAATTGCCGTTCATGCAGTAAGAAGAGGCAATATTGTAGGTATTCACGAGGTTCTGGTGTCTACTGACTATGAGACAATCACAATAAAGCACGAGGCTCATTCGAGAGCTCTTTTTGCCGAGGGAGCCCTTGCTGCCGCTTCATTTATTGCAGATAAAGCCCCCGGACTTTATGATATGACCTCTCTTATAGGTTAAATTATTTATATTGGGTGATGAAAATGAAAATAGGAATATACGGATACGGAAACCTGGGAAAGGGTGTTGAGTGTGCGATAATGCAGAATCCCGACACCGAGCTTGTTGCCGTTTTTACAAGACGCGACCCTGATTCCGTTAAAATACTTACTCCCGGAGCAAAGGTTGAAAAGGCAGAAAATGTATTGGCATATAAGGATGAGATAGATGTTCTTGTTATCTGTGGCGGCAGTGCAACCGATCTTCCCGAGATGACTCCGGAGCTCAGCCGTAATTTCAATGTTATAGATTCCTTTGATACACACGCAAAAATTCCCGAGCATTTTAAGAATGTTGATAAGGCTGCAAAGGAAAACGGCAATATTGCTCTTATTTCCGCAGGCTGGGATCCCGGTATGTTTTCAGTCAACCGCCTTATGGCTTCAGCTATTCTTCCCGAGGGTAAGGACTATACCTTCTGGGGCAGGGGAGTAAGCCAGGGACACTCTGATGCTATAAGAAGAATTGAGGGTGTGCTTGATGCAAGACAGTATACCTGTCCTGTAGAAGAGGCTATGGATAAGGTTCGTGCAGGCGAAAACCCTGAGCTTACCACAAGACAGAAGCATACTCGTGAATGCTTTGTTGTGGCAGAAGACGGTGCAGATCTTGAGCGTATTGAAAATGAAATCAAGACAATGCCTAACTACTTTGCCGACTATGACACTACCGTAACCTTTATTACAAAGGAAGAGCTTGCTGCAAATCACAAGGGAATTCCCCACGGCGGCTCCGTCATAAGAACAGGTGTCACGGGCAAGGATAAGGAAAATAAGGAAATTATTGAATATAAATTAAAGCTTGACTCAAATCCCGAATTTACGGCAAGCGTAATTCTCTGTTATGCAAGAGCAATTTACAGAATGAAATCAAGGGGAGACACGGGCTGTAAGACAGTTTTTGATGTTGCGCCCCGTGATATGTCAGCGCTTCCTTACGAGGAAATGTTAGCACATCTTCTTTAATTGTTAGGAGTTATATATGATTTGTGAAAATTTAGGTGTAAATTCTCTCGGACATCTCACCTTTGCGGGTGTTGATACCGTGGAGCTTTGCGAAAAGTACGGCACACCTCTTTATGTAATGGATGAAAACAGAATAAGACATAATATGCGTGTTTACACCGGTGCTATGGCAAAATATTTCGGTGAAAATGCAGGCTGTCTTTATGCCAGCAAGGCTTGCTCCTTCAAGAAGCTTTATGAGATAGCAAAGGAAGAGGGCTTCGGAACGGATGTTGTGTCTTCAGGTGAGGTTTATACTGCACTGAAAGCCGGCTTTGATCTTAAAAAGGCATTCTTTCATTCAAATAATAAAACCGATGAGGATATTGCCTTTGCAATTGATAACGGTATCGGATATTTTGTCTGTGACAATATTGAAGAGGTTGAGGCAATAAGTGAGATTGCAACGGACAAGGGTGTTACACAGAATATTCTTCTTCGTCTGACACCGGGTATTGACCCTCATACCTATGAAGCCGTAAATACCGGCAAGGTAGATTCAAAATTCGGTTCGGCGATTGAAACAAATCAGGCTTATGAAATCACAAAGCTTACACTCACTCTGCCCGGCATAAAGCTCTGCGGCTTCCATTGCCATGTAGGCTCACAGATTTTTGACTCCGAAATATATATAAGAAGCTCCGAAATTATGCTTTCGTTTATTGCCCGTGTTAAAAAGGAGCTTGGCTTCACTACTGAAATTCTCGACCTTGGCGGCGGCTACGGTGTAAGATATATTGAAGCTAACCCCTATATCGATATTGATAAAAACATAAAGGAATTAGCCACCTTTATGAAAAATACCGTTGCACAGCTCGGTATTGAAATGCCCCGCGTGTATCTTGAGCCCGGAAGAAGCATTGTCGCAGATGCCGGTATTACGCTTTACACCGCAGGTACAGTAAAGAAAATTCCCGGCTATAAAAACTATGTTTCCATTGACGGCGGTATGGCGGATAATCCCCGTTATGCACTTTACGGCTCAAGCTATACTGTTGTATCGGCAAATCGTCCCGAGGCTCAGGGTGATATGCTTTGTACTCTTGCAGGACGTTGCTGCGAAAGCGGTGACCTTATTCAGGAGAATATCCGTCTGCCCGGTGATATTAAAAGAGGAGAGAAAATTGCAGTCCTCACCACTGGCGCATATAACTACTCAATGAGCTCAAACTACAACCGTCTCGGAAAGCCTCCCGTTGTTATGATAAAGGACAAAGAGCCTTATGTAGCGGTAAAGAGAGAAACTCTTGAAGACATAATCAGAAACGATATATAATCTATAAAATACAAATAAAATACCGGTACAGAACTATGCTATATGGTAGTTTTGGACCGGTTTTTTGTTTGCTTAAAAACGCTGTGCAGGCTAACTTCGCATAGATTTTCTTCATTTTTGCACGATTTTTCATCGTTTTTTCCGTTTTATTGCTTTTATGCTGTTTATAGGAGTAAGGTATAAGCAGAGAAATATTCAAGTGAAGCGGTGATACCAATGGGCTATTCTGTTTAACTCTCAATGTAAAAATTTAAAAAAGAGGCGGTCAGTATGTTAAAAAAATGTATTAAGATAATATCGGTATTTTTATGTACAGTGTTAATTTTTCAGTCCCTTGAGGTAGGAATATTTGCAACAGTTGAGCAACCGCAGGAAACAGACGGGGAAAATGAAGTCTCCTGTCCTTGTGAAAACTGTCCTGAATATGAGTGTATTTGTGAATGTGAAAGTGAAGAGGTTTGTACGTGTATTCAATGCAAAAGAAACGTGTTTACGGAATATGATGATTTCGGCAATGTCATTGCGGAAACGAGTTTTGACGGCACCAAAACTCTTGTAAATGAACAGTCTGTATATTCTGAAGACGGAACACAGCTTTTGTCATCTACCGATTCTTCGGGAAACACAGCATACTATACCTACAATGAGGCAGGACTTGTTGAAACTGTAAGTGCCGGTTCATCCTCGGGAACAGCTACTTATGATGAGTCGGGGAATCTACTTTCATTTTCACAGAATGTCAGCGGACTTTCTGACGGAAATGTTATGTCAAATAACTATACTTACGAAAATGATAAGGTTAAGACAATATCTCACAACGGCTTTACCTATGAATTTGAGTATGATGAACAGGGCAATCTGATAATTGCAAAAATCGGAACAGCCATACTTACTCAGAATACATTTAGTACGGTTGAAGAAAACAGCCTTCTTACAAGCTCCGCATTTGCAAACGGACAGTCCGTGTCATATTCCTATGATGAATCGGGAAATATAGCTGCAGTTTTTTATGGTGAAACAGAAAGATATTCCTATACCTATGATGAGGAAGGAATTTTATCAAAGGTAACAGATAATTTGTCAGGGCTTGAAACTGTTTATACAGATAACGGTATTCAGTTGAAAAACGGTGATGATAATTCTCTTCTTTTCTCAATAGCAGCCGATGAAAACGGTAATGAAACACATAATATTGCTGGCGACAGCATTACATATTCTTATAACTCCGATTACAACAGTCAGACGGGAGTATATACCGATACTGTTTCTTTTGAAAACGAAAATGAGCTAACTGACAATGGTGTTGTTGTAAATTTTGTAAATCAAGGAAATGCTGTTACAAATACAGACTGGTTCGGACGGCTTTTTTCAAAGAACTTGTCATTGATTACTTCAATTGATGATGAGGAATTCATTATAGATAGTAGTTTTGTATATAATTATGCCGACACAGACACCACAGCTTCAACAAAAATACAGTCAATAACTTCCGATATTACAAGCAATGAAAATGTTATCAGTCAACAGGAATACTATGAATATGATGCGGTAGGTAATATTACAGGAATATATCATCTTGAAGATGGCGAGAAAATATATTATAATAAATATTACTATGACGAAGCAAATCAGATAGTTCGCGAAGACAACAGGCTTGGTGAGTTTTCTTGTGTCTACACCTATGATGTTGGCGGAAATATTGTTTCCCGAGTAAGATATCCCTATACCGAGGGTGAAATTTCAGACCTTGCGGCAACCGAAACACATACTTATTCTTATAACAATTCCCTTTGCGGAGATGTTCTGACAGGGTACAACGGACAGAGTGTAGCCTATGACAATATCGGCAATATTACGCAATTTGACGGAAAAGAATACACCTGGACAGCCGGAAGACAGCTTTCCCGAATGAGAGACACCGAAGACGGTACATATGTTGACTACTGCTATGATGACAACGGAATGCTCAATAGCTTTTCGATGTACAATCCTGACGGTACATTATCCGGAATATGCTATTACTTTTGGGATGAAACAAAGCTGATAGCTATGCAGATGGTTGAATATTCTGAAGATGAAAACGGTAATGCAGTCGCATCCGAAGCGCTTCGAAGCAGAGTGATATACGATAGCGAAGGTGAGCCTTTAGGCTATCTTTTGAATGATGCAATGCCGATGCTGTACACCAAGAATATTTTGGGTGATATAACCGGTATCTTTAACATTCAGACGGGACAGCTTATGTTCAACTATGTATACGATGCTTTCGGAAACATGGAAATAAAAACTCCCAACGGAACAGCAGGCGAAGCATTTGCAGCAATTCTTGTTCTTATAACCAATCCTCTGTCATACCGAGGCTATTTGTATGCACCAATGGCAGGATATTCATATTACCTCGGCTCC
>JAZRTO010000031.1:0-2642 GCA_045652065.1 Acutalibacteraceae bacterium | reverse complement strand
ATTGTCTTTGAAAATTCCGATTACGGCTTTAAGAAAATTTATTATGATACAGACACAAAGGAAAAATTCTGTAAGATTGATGATTATGCCGATGTTATCTATAACGGAAAGGCATATCCTGAATATGACCTTGATACCCTGAGAAATTCAGTTGCAATGGTTTTGCAAAAGAATATGCTTTTCTCAGGTACAATAAAGGAAAATCTCCGCTGGGGTGACCCGGATGCAAGCGATGAGGAAATTGCGAGAATCTGTGAGCTTGCACAGGCAAAGGAATTTATTGAAGGCTTCCCCGATAAGTATGATACATTCATTGAGCAGGGCGGTGCCAATGTTTCCGGCGGTCAGAAGCAGCGTCTTTGTATTGCCCGTGCTCTTCTTAAAAAGCCGAAGATTCTTATTCTTGATGACTCTACATCGGCTGTCGATACAAGAACCGATGCTCTCATAAGAAAGGCATTCAGAGAGGAAATTCCCGGTACTACAAAAATTATTATTGCCCAGAGAATTTCTTCCGTGCAGGATGCTGACAAGATAATTGTTATGGACAACGGACAGATTGACGGTATGGGTACTCACGATGAGCTTCTTAAGACCAATGAAATATACAAGGAAGCATATGAAATTCAGAGTAAGGCAGGTGCTGACGGTGAATAAGATGAAAAAAATGAAGCCCGGAAAGGGCGGCCCCGGCGGCCCTCCCGGAAGAAATATTGATCCGAAGCTTCTTTTAAGAGTTCTGAAGCTCTTTGTTCACGACTATCCCGTGCATATAGGTATTGCCGCCGTGTGTATTGTGGTTTCCGCAATTATCGGTGTTATGCCTGCAATTTTTATTGAAAATATAACAGATATTATTGTAAGAGGTCTTGAAATTGCAAAAAGCTCAGGCCTTGAGGGTGCCTGGCAGGCTGTGTCTTCCGAGGTATTTTCGTCTCTCGGAATTATGGCGGTGCTTTTCGTTTTAGGACTTGCTGCTTCCACAATTCAGCAGCAGCTGATAGCCATTGCAACACAGGGCTTTCTTGATAAAATGAGAAAGAGAATGTTCGAGAAGATGCAGAATCTTCCCGTAAAATTCTTTGATGCCAACAATCACGGCGATATAATGAGCTATTACACAAATGATATTGATACCCTCAGACAGCTTATTTCCCAGGGTATTCCCAGTATCGTTTCCGCAATGCTGACTCTCATTGTGCTTGTAGGCGTTATGGTATATTTCAGCGTATCCCTTATGGTTGTTGTTATAATCGGTGTTGTTGCAATGTTCAGGGTAACAAAGTTTGTCGGCGGAAACTCTGCAAAGTACTTTATGATGCAGCAGAAGGCTGTGGGTAAGATGGAGGGCTTTGCCGAGGAAATGATGAACGGACAGAAGGTTATCAAGGTGTTCTGCCACGAGGAGGCTTCAAAGGAAGACTTCGACAAGGTAAACGAAGAGCTTTTCAAGAATGTTGAAAAAGCAAATACCTTCGGTAATGTGTTCGGCCCCATAATGAACAATATCGGTAACATCCTTTATGTTGTGACGGCTTTTGTGGGCGGTGTTCTTATTGTTTCGGAGGGTAAGATTCCCAATATCTCAATTGAGAATATCTTTACTGCGGGAAGCATTGCCGCACCTCTTGCAATTTCCGTTGTTGCTTCATATCTCGGTATGACAAAGCAGTTTACGGGAAGTGTAAACCAGGCATCCCAGCAGATAAACTCTATTGCAATGGCGCTTGCCGGTGCCGGCAGAATTTTCTCGGTTATTGACAGCGAAAACGAAACCGATAACGGCTATGTAACCCTTGTAAATGCAAAAATTGATAACGGTGTTATTACGGAATGTGCTGAGCATACGGGTCACTGGGCATGGAAGCATCCCCATTCGGCAGACGGTACAATTACCTATACAGAGCTTAAGGGTGATGTTGTGCTTGACGGTGTTGACTTTGAATATGAACCGGGCAAGCCCGTGCTTCACGATGTTTCCCTTTATGCAAAGCCGGGGCAGAAGGTGGCTTTTGTAGGCGCTACGGGTGCCGGCAAAACCACTATAACCAACCTTATTAACCGTTTCTATGACATTGCGGACGGTAAGATAAGATATGACGGCATTAATATCAATAAAATCAAAAAAGCGGATTTAAGACAGAGCCTCGGTATAGTTTTGCAGGATACAAATCTGTTTACCGGTACTGTTATGGACAATATCCGTTACGGCAGACTTGATGCTACGGATGAAGAATGTATAAATGCAGCAAAGCTTGCAAATGCCCACGACTTTATTACAAGACTTCCTGACGGGTATAATACCGAGCTTACCTCCAATGGAGCAAATCTTTCACAGGGACAGCGCCAGCTTCTTTCCATTGCACGTGCCGCGGTTGCTGATCCGCCCGTTATGATTCTTGACGAAGCAACCTCCTCAATTGATACAAGAACGGAGCTGCTTGTGCAGAGAGGTATGGATGCACTTATGAAGGGCAGAACGGTTTTTGTTATTGCTCACCGTCTTTCTACCGTCAGAAATTCCGATGCAATTATGGTGCTTGATCACGGCAGAATCATTGAAAGAGGCGACCATGATGAGCTGATTGCTCAGGGCGGAACATATTATAAGCTTTATACAGGTGCATTTGAGCTTGAATAAT
>JAZRTO010000030.1:0-140791 GCA_045652065.1 Acutalibacteraceae bacterium | reverse complement strand
GTTTTACATTTTCTCCCCCCTATATATATGCGCGCGGGCGCACGCGCGCCGTATTTCGTTATTACTTACGTTATTTCATAACGTTATTACTATATAATGTAATGTTTGCGTGCGATTTTCCCTGCGATTTTTTTTGCATTTGCGTGCGATTATCGTGAGATTTACCCTGCGATTTTGCCGATTTTTTTATAAAAAAAAGAGTCCCTCAGCCCTTGTGTATCAAGGGAAGAGCGACTTTTCATTTCCGTGCGATTTTCCATGTCATTTCCGTGCGATTTTTTCACAGTTTCCGTGCGATTTACCGTGCGATTTTCGTATGACCGCAAAAAAACCTGCCACTCAATTGTGACAGGTCTGAATTGCTATTTTACATTTACTTTACTTTTAACGGAACAAGTGCTATGTAGGTTTTTCCTGCCTCCATATAAAGGGGGGAGCCGTCCTCAAGGGTCAGCGCAAACGGCTCACCCTCCGCATTACGGGACCAATTAACGGGAATCATCTTACCGCCGCAGGCATAATAGCCCGTACCGTTACCGTCAAGCTCAGAGATATGATAAACACCGTCTGTATATGCTGTCACAAAAAGCACAATAACGTTGGTAAAGCTCACCGTCTGTCCATTGCTTTCGTCGGTCATCACCTTGTCGTACTGATTGTAGATATACTTGTCTGTATTCTTGTCATAAATCATAAGAGACTTCTTTGTATTACCGTCAAGGGTAAAGCTGATGTCTATTTCATCTGCCTTACTGCCGTTTACGGGAGTCCCCTCATCCCTGAAATTAAAGCCGTAATCCTTGTCTGCGACCCCAAGACCGTAGCCTGAATTTTCTGCAGCCTTATAAATATCCCCACCCCTTGCAAAGAGGGTATATTCCCAGGCATAGCCCTTTAATTCACGGGCAGTATCTCTGTAGCCTACCTCAAAATCAGCGTTGAAGCCCTTAACACCGCTGTCATTCATATCCCTCAGTATACCGGCGGTAGCACCACCGTGGCTGAGAATTAAATCATAAGCCATAGCTATATCCGTAAACATATACCTTGCAGAACAGACAGAGCCCACCTCTTTTACAGCCCTTATGTCCGAGAAAACAGCGAGACCTATTGTCTCGTTGTTATGGGACAGCAGCTCAAAGAAGATATCCGCCTGCGACACTCCGCGGAAAGGAAGGGCAAGAGAGCTGTTATTTACGGCAACGGCAACAGCTCTGCCCTCAAAGGCTTTTTCAAGCACCTTACCGTTGAAGGGATTTCTGATTTTATTATCAGACTCTGCAGCCGTGGTCTCCTCAGCAAAGGTCGATTCCTCAGTAAAGGTTGATTCCTCAGCAAAGGTCGATTCCTCAGCAAAGGTCGATTCCTCCGGAATAGCTGACTCTGTCATTCCGGCAGACACAAAGGCCGTGCTCTCCTCTGCCCCTGACCGATTACAGGAGCAAAGCAGCAGACAAACAGCAAAAATAACGGGTAAAAGTTTTTTCATCAGCTTTTCTCACTTTTTGTGTTTTGCAAAAGCACCTTTTGCGATATACACATAATAAAGGGAAAACCTGTCACTTGATTCGTGGCAGGCTTCCTGTTGAATTTTGTTGACAGAAACGGAAGCTTCCGCCTTATTTCGCAATTACTGCGCTTCCCTCGGGAGCAAGTGCAATATAGGTATTACCAACCTCCTGAAGCAGCACATGATTGTCTTCTGTTATAAATACAAATGCATGCTCGGGGCTTTCAATCCACCACTTGATAGGAATCATCTTACCGCCGCAGGCATAGTAGCCTGTACCCATTGTAAAGATATCTGCTACGTGGTAAGCAGGGTCATTAAGATAAGGTGCGTGCATAACGATAACATTCTTAAAGCTCTCTTTTTCGCCTGTCTTGTCATCAACCATTTCTTCGCCGTACTGCCAGTATACATACTTATCTGTTTCGGCATCGTACTTCATAGTGGTATTCTTTGTATTGCCGTCAAGAGTAAAGGAGATTTCAATTTCATTTGCAGCGACACCGTTTACGGGAGTGCCTTCCTCGGTAAACTTCATACCGTAATCCTTATCGGCAATTTCCATATCATAACCCTTTTCAACAGCAGCATTCCAGAGGCTTTCACCGCTTGCAAAAAGAGTATGCTCAAGTGAATAGCCTGCAGCTCTGCGGTCTGCATCTCTGTAGCCTATAGGAGCATCTGCAACGATATTATCAATACCAACTGCCTCCATATCGTTAAGAACAACACCGCTGCCGCCTGAGTAAATCATAACTGTGTTATATGCCTTTGAAATATCGGTGAAATTATATCTGATTGAACGGATAGAACCGATAGCATCAACCTTCTTAACATCAGAATATAAGGCAAGTCCTCTTGTGCAATAGTCATTGATGTACATTTCAAAGAAAACATCAGCCTGAGAAACACCGCAATGAGGCATAGCTGCTGCAATGTTATTTATAGAAACAGAAAAAACTCTTCCCTTATAGGGTTCATCGAGGATTTCGCCGTTCAGAGGATTTCTGTAAACAACAGGTGCTGCAGTTTCAGGCTCTGCAGTGGTTGCTTCAGTTGTGGTTTCTTCTGCCTTACCGCAGGAACAGAGCATCAGACAAATAACAAGAATAATGGGTAAAAGCTTTTTCATTTTGTTTTTCTCCTTTTTATTGACATTTATAAAAATGAATTTAATACAATATAATTATTTTTGCAATAACATTTTCCCAAGGAAAATATATCACTCATTCCGAAAAAATAAATATAACAGCGAAGCAATATCACTTACCGAAAACAAATATCACTTCAAAGCGGCTATGCTTTTCGCACCTTGCCTTCAATGTTTTCCCCTAAAAACACACCTGCATGCTTACCGAATTCCCCGGGGTCACCGGTAACATAATATTCGGCATTTCCTCTGACTCCCGACTTATTGAGAAGACCTTCGGATTTCAGCTTATCAACCAGCGCACCGATTGATGCAGTACCCGAGCATACAATATTCATTCCGGGAACTATCTCTTTTACAATATCAAGGACAAGGGGATAATGGGTACAGCCGAGAATGAGAGTATCAATTTCCTCTTTTATAAGGGGCTCTAAGTATTCCTGCAGAGCCTCTTTGGTTTCGGTATCCTCTTTATGAATCTTTCCTGCCTCAACCAGAGGAACAAGCTTTGGAGCAGGCACGGAAAACACCTGACAATCTGAAAGGTAGGTTTTCACGCTTCTTTCGTAAGCACCGCTTTTAACGGCGGCACCCGTTGCAAGCACTCCTACCCTTTTATTACGGGTAAGACCTGCGGCTTTTTCGGCAGCAGGGGCAATTACACCAACCAGCGGCACGGAAAAGCACTCCTGGATTTCCCGTCTTGCAGTGCCGTCTGCCGTATTACAGGCAATGGCAACAGCCTTGACACCGCGGCTCAGCAGAAATTCCGTATTATGGAAGGCAAATTCCGTAATCTGCCCGGGAGACTTATCTCCGTAGGGCACATTCAGGGAATCCCCTAAATACACTATATTTTCATAAGGCAGCTTCTCTTTTATGGCTTTTACAAGGGTAAGTCCCCCAAGCCCCGAATCGAATATGCCTATGGGTTTTTCACTTGATGACAACAATTTCACTCCTAATTAAAGCGAATTGACCAAAGACTTGAAATGCTCTCCTCTTTCCTCAAAACAGGTATATTGGTCATATGAGCTGGTGGTGGGTGACAGCAGCACCACATCCCCCGACGAAGCCGAATTCACGGCAATACTGAGAGCTTCCTCAAGGTTATTTACGAGAGCGCCCTTATTTTCTCCAAGCTCCCGATGAATTCTCTCTCCGCATTCACCGTACGAAACAAGAAGCTTAACTCCTCTCATAAGGGGCTTTAAGGGTGATAAATCCAATCCCTTTTCATGACCGCCTGCAAGAAGAATAACGGGACTCTCAAATGCCTTAAGTGCAGTTACGGTAGCATCCACATTAGTTCCCTTGGAATCGTTATAGTAGCGGACAGAGTCCTTTTCGCGGACAAATTCAATACGATGCTCCACACCCGTAAATTCACCTACGGCTTTTTCAATATTTTCCTTTGAAACACCGCACTTAAGAGCAGCACCGATACCCACAAGGACATTCTGTACATTGTGTCTTCCCACAACCTTTATTACGCTTAAGGGGAAGAGCCTTTCACCCTTAAGGTAAACGGCTTCACTGTCCGCATAAAGATCAGCGGTGCTGTCAGAAAGGCTGTAGGTCATTATATCTGAGCTTACGGGAACTTCCTTTGTATAAGAACAAATCAGCTCATCATCAAGATTATAAAGGAAAAGGTCACCCTTTTTCATATTCTCATACACTCTGAGCTTCGAGCGGAAATATGCATCCTCCGTACCCATAAAATCAAGATGATCGGCAGCAAGGTTAATTATAACCGCCGTTTCGGGACGAAAATCCACAATATCCACAAGCTGAAAATTGGAAATTTCCAGAACAATGTAGAAGCCATCATTATTTATAAGGTCATACTGAAGCACCATTTCGCAAAGAGCAATGCCGATGTTACCGCAAAGAAGGGTCTTATCGGGGTGCTGAGCCTTTATAATCTCATAAGCCAAGGTTGAAGTAGTGGTTTTGCCGTTTGAGCCCGTAATTGCCACATAGTGCTGGGGAGCAGACACCATAAATGCAAGCTCAATTTCCGTAATAACGGAAATACCTCTCTCACGGAGCCTTTTTACAAACCATAAATTGCCGTTTATTCCGGGATTTTTTACGGCAAGGTAAAAATCTTCCTCAAATATATCTTTGTCCTGATTTACAACACGGATACCCATTTTTTCAAGCTCGGGCAATTCCTTTATATCAGAAAGTGCTCTCTTTTCGGACACCGTGACAACGGCACCGAGCCTGTGAAGAAGCTTCACCGCTGCCATACCGCTTCGGGCAAGTCCTAAAACCAGCACTCTCTTACCTGAAAAATCTATCATAAAACCTCCGCGAATATTAATAGTTATATATATTCGCAAATAATCACTTTAATACTATTGTATTATAATTCTATAATAAATAAAAGTCAACGAAAAGAAAAAATGTAAATAAAAAAAACTCGGAAACCGAAGCTTCCGAGTAATTTTTCGTAAAGATAAGAATTTATCTCTTGCTGAACTGTCGTGGCGTTAAGAAAACAGTCCGGTGGACTGTTTTTAGCTGCGACCGCAGCAACTTTGTTGCGAGGACACCTCAGTGGGTACAAAAAAAACTCGGAAACCGAAGCTTCCGAGTAATTTTTCGTAAAGATAAGAATTTATCTCTTGCTGAACTGAGGTGCACGACGAGCGCCCTTGAGTCCGTACTTCTTTCTTTCCTTCATTCTGGGGTCTCTTGTTAAGAAACCTGCCTTCTTGAGGAGAGAACGAAGATTTTCATCGTACTGAAGAAGAGCTCTGGAAAGACCGTGGCGGATAGCACCTGCCTGGCCTGTTACACCGCCGCCCTGTACCTTACAGGTAACGTCGAACTTTTCAGCTGTTTCTGTAAGAGCGAGAGGCTGACGAACGATAAGCTTAAGTGTTTCAAGACCGAAATAGTTGTCTATTTCTCTGTCGTTGATGATGATTTTGCCTGTGCCGGGATATACACGAACACGAGCAACTGATTTCTTTCTTCTACCTGTGCCGTAGAAATAAGGATTTCCTTCGTACATTGTTTACCCCTCCCTTTCTTAAAACTCTCTTACAGCGGGCTTCTGAGCAGCATGGGGATGCTCTGCGCCAGCGTAAACGTGTAAACGGTTCATAGCAGCTCTGCCGATAGCATTGGAAGCAAGCATACCCTTAACAGCCTTTTCAACTGCAAAGCAGGGCTTTGTCTTCATAAGAGTGCTGTACTTAACTTCCTTCATATTGCCGATATAACCTGTGTGATGATAATACATCTTCTGATCAAGCTTCTTGCCTGTGAGAACAACCTTGGAAGCGTTGATGATGATTACATTGTCGCCGCAATCAACATGAGGAGTGAATGTTACCTTGTGCTTTCCGCGAAGAAGAACAGCAGCTTCAACTGCAAGCTCACCGAGTGTTCTGCCTTCAGCATCAAGAACGTACCAATCACGTGTAACTTCCTGGGGTTTAGCCATATAAGTTGACATAATCGTACCTCCGATAAATTTTTCTTAAATTTCAACAGTGGTAATCTTACCACAGAGAAGGTCTAAAGTCAACACTTTTTTTAATGAATTTAAATTAACACGGCAAATGCTCCGTTTTTCTCCCATTTTCTCCCGTTTTCATAGCATTTGCTCACGAATGATTTTTGCAATTTACAATAAAAAAAAGCGAAGCTCAGCCACATTCCTGAACATCCCTTCAACTGACTACTCACATCTGTAATCTTCACTTCTTCACTATTACTTCTTACCTTTTACTTCCCAAAAATCTCTGATAGCGTTTTTTAGTGAAGAGTGAATAGTGAATAGTGAATAGTGAATAGTGAATAGTGAAAAAGTAAAAATCCTGACAGCATACGCTATCAGGATTTTTATGCTATCAGGGGGCTGTTACTCATAACACTTCACCACTTTTTACTTTTAATAAGCCAATACAATTGGGTTGCAGGCAAAATACTTATTCTTTTCATCTGTAATCTTCACTTCTTCACTATTACTTCTTACCTTTTACTTCCCAAAAATCTCTGATAGCGTTTTTTTAGTGAATAGTGAATAGTGAAAAAGTAAAAATCCTGACAGCATACGCTATCAGGATTTTTGGTGACCCGGACGGGAATCGAACCCGTGTTACCGCCGTGAAAGGGCGGTGTCTTGACCGCTTGACCACCGGGCCATTTAATTGGTAGCGGGAGTAGGATTTGAACCAACGACACTTCGGGTATGAACCGAATGCTCTAGCCAACTGAGCTATCCCGCCATTTATCTTCCCGCCTTATTAACGGCCGGACAACGTAACTTATTATACACACAGGCCCCCCGGTTGTCAATACCTTTTTTCAATTTTTTTCAAATTTTTTCGATTTTTTCAAAAAAGGTATTTGCCTGATTCCTTGGGATATCTCTCCGACTTTGCGAAGTATTTCAGCGGAATCTGAATTCAGAATTTGAGAAGCACTGCCTTTACATCCTCGGCAATCTGCTGTTTCAGTGAATCTCCGTCGGGAAACTTCCTTTCAGGACGGATAAAGGAATAAAGCTCAATACGGACATCCCTGTCATAAAGGTCACCGCTGAAATCCACAATAAAGGTTTCACTTCTGATACTGGAAACACCGAAGGTGGGGCGTGAGCCGATGTTTGTGACACCGATATATTCCTTACCGTCAAAATAAACCTTTGAGGCATATACACCGAATTTCGGAGTAATAAGCTCCTCGGGAAGGTACTGATTTATTGTGGGAGAGCCTAAAAGTCTTCCTCTTTGGTCACCCGTAAACACCTTTGAAGTGAAGCTGAAGGGAAAGTCCAGCATTTCGTTTGCCCTTTCAATTTCACCGTTTTCTATTGCTTTTCTTATAAATGATGAGCTTACGGTCTCACCGCCGACGGTAAATTCGGGGCAGACTTCAAGGGTCATTCCCCGGGATTTACAAAGTCGTGCGAGAACATCCGTGTTTCCTGCCGCCTTTTTGCCGAAGCTGTAGTTATATCCGCAGACAAATGCCTTGCAGGAAAATCTGTCACAGAGAATTTCAGCAAAAAATTCCTCGGGACTCATATCCTTTATTTCTCTGAAGGAAACAAAGAACAGAGTAAAGCCCATTTTTCTCAGTCTTTCATCCCTGTCTGCCGTCTGTTGCAATGAGGGCACAATGCCCCCCGAAATAACGGCACGGGGATGCTCGTCAAGAAGCAGCACTGCAGGGGTAAAACCGCCCTTATGAGCCGTTTCGAGAGTCTTTTCCAGCACCGTCATATGTGCCTTATGAAGACCGTCAAAAAAGCCCAGCGCTACGGCATATTCAGTTTTCACCGAATTATTTGTCATTACCGATTACCCTTTTCGCCCAAAGTGTTGATGTATCGTCTTCTCTTATTTCCCCCAGCCCTAAAAACTCATCATCAGGGGAATAAACTCTGTAAAGTGACGGAAAAACCTCCGTGTGAAGTCTGTCGGCGGACAGCTCTCCGCCGTTCATAAATCTTTTTGCCTGCTTTTCGCTTACGCTTACGGGAGGATAGCACCTGAAAGGCACATCAATGCCGAGCACCGCCGCCTCACCGAGGGCCTTCAGCTCCTCCTCGGTCTTAGCATCCTCTAAAAGGAAGCCGTTGGAAAGAGTTCTTCTGAGAGCGGTCATCACAGCACCGCAGCCCAGCGCCTCACCCATATCCGCAATAAGCGATCTTATATATGTGCCCTTTGAGCACATAACCTCTATTTCATATTCTCCCTCAGTCTCAGTATCACGAAGCTCCAGGGAATATATTTTTACCTTACGAAATTCCCTTTCAACCTCAATTCCCTTGCGCGCAAGCTCATAAAGCCTTACGCCGCCTACGGAAATTGCAGAATACATAGGTGGCAGCTGCATAATTTCACCCGTAAAACGGGGAAGCACCGCCTCAATATCCTCTTTTTTTACATTAACCTCCCTTGTTTCAAGGACAGTACCCGTAATGTCAAGTGTATCTGTAATAACACCTAACTTAAAACGGGCAATATACCCCTTATCCGTTTCGGGAAGAAAATCTATAAAACGGGTAGCTTTTCCCAGAGCCACGGGAAGCACTCCCGTTGCCATAGGATCAAGAGTTCCCGTATGACCCGTCTTCTTCTCGTTATATATACGGCGAAGAATGGCGGATGCCCTGAAGGAGGTCATTCCCTCAGACTTATCAAGCACACAGAATCCGTTCATATCTCACCCAATGCCTCGCCTATTACCTTAAGGACAGCATTCACGGTCTGCTTTTCCGTGCCTGCAAAATCACAGCCTGCCGCAAGCCTGTGTCCGCCGCCGCCCAAAGCCCCACAGATATCCGCAGCACTTACGGGCTCGTTTGAACGAACTGAAATTTTATATGTACCGTCTGTCTTTTCTCTTATAACAACACCTGCAAGAACACCCTCAATTTGTCTGGGGAGTGCTGCAATTCCGTGTACATCAGCTTCCGTTGTACCTGTTTTTCTGAACATATCCTGAGTTATCACAATAACGGCACATCTGCCGTCATAATAGGTCTTCATTGAGTTCATGGCAAGTGTCTCAAGCTGTACATACTGCCGCGTTTTCGTTTCAAAAACAACGCGGTTTATCTCACCGTTGGGCGCACCCTTCTCCACAAGAGATGCCGCAGCAAAAAGCGTACGGGAGGTGCAGTTAGGATAACGGAAGCACCCCGTATCCGTAGAAATACCCAGATACAGTGCAGTTGCCGTTTTCTCCGAAATATCAAAGCCCTCTCCCGTCAGCATATCAAAAATAACCTCACAAGCGGCAGAAGCCCTGAAATCAAGAAGAAGATGCTCCGAGAAGGGCTTGTTCATCTCGTGGTGATCAATGGCAAGATATACCTTATCCCCGTACTTTTCAAAATGCTCGTTTGTCAGCAGCTTATTGTCAGCTACGTCAACCGTCACAACAAAGTCCGGCTCGAAGTCTGCAAAAGCCTCTTCCGTCACGGGAAATGATAAAGAGGGGGAAACCGTATCAATCTCCACACGGACTCTCTTTCCCATTTCTCTGAGAGCATAATAGAGCGCAAACGCACTTCCCACCGCATCCCCGTCAGGGTTGCGGTGAGTGAGTACCAGAATATTATCAATTTTCTCTAAAAGCCCGAAGGCTTCCGAATGTGTCATTGTCATTCTGTTTCTTTTCCTTTGACAGAATTTAATTTCTTGAAAAGCTCCATACTCTTTTCAATTGAATCATCAGCTATAAAGCGGATGTCGGGAGTTTTTCTGATTGTAAGTCTTACTCCCAGCTCTTTTTTAATGAATCCCTTAGCATTACCGTTAAGTGCCTTGCAGGCATTTTCAGCTTCAGCAATTCCGCCCAGAGCACTGATATAAACCTTTGCAAAGGAAAGGTCGTGTGCAACCTCAACTCTTACAACGGTCAGCATTGCCTCTGAGACTCTCGGGTCCTTAAGCTCCCTTACGAGAGCCGTAATTTCTCTTTTGATATCCTCGGCAGTACGGTCGGATCTGTAACCCATAAAACCACATACTCCTTTATTGATAGTTTATTTAACACATTTTCCGCAGAAAAATATATCACTGATGCGAAGCATCAATATCACTGCGAAGCAATATCACTTTCCGCAAAGCGGAAAATATCATTGCAAAGCCCCGCCTTGCTTAGTCTCTGTATTCCTCAACAATATATGCCTCGAAGATGTCGCCTTCCTTGAGGTCGTTGTACTTTTCAAGACCGATACCGCATTCGTAGCCGGACATAACTTCCTTTGCATCGTCCTTTTCACGCTTAAGAGATGCAATGGAGTCCTCAGCAATAACAATACCGTCACGGACAACTCTGATCTTGCAGTTACGGGATACCTTACCGTTAAGGATGTAAGAGCCTGCAATTGTACCGGCAGATGAAAGCTTGAATACACGTCTTACCTCTGCACGGCCAAGCTCAACGTCACGGAACTTGGGAGCAAGCATACCCTTGATAGCAGCCTGAACATCCTCGATGCAGTCGTAGATGATTGAGTACATACGCATTTCAACCTGATCTCTTTCAGCGTGAGCAGATGCAGTAGCATCGGGACGCACGTGGAAGCCTACGATGATAGCATTTGATGCGTTTGCAAGCATAACGTCGGATTCGGAGATTGCACCTACTCCGCCGTGGATAACGTTAACGCGTACCTCGTTGTTGGAAAGCTTTTCAAGGTTCTGCTTAAGAGCTTCAACTGAGCCCTGAACGACAGCCTTGACGATGATATTAAGATCCTTGAGCTCACCTGCTTCAAGAGTAGAGAAGAGAGTATCAAGAGTAACCTTCTTGTAAGCATTGAACTGCTCATCCTTAAGCTTCTGCTTTCTCTGCTCAACAAGCTCACGTGCAAGCTTTTCATCGGAAACAGCGTCGAACATATCACCGGCCTTGGGTACTTCTGCAAGACCCATAACCTCAACGGGTACTGAGGGACCTGCTTCCTTAACGCGTCTGCCCTTATAGTCGGTCATAACGCGGATACGGCCGACAGATGTACCTGCAACAACAATATCGCCGTTATTAAGAGTACCGTTCTGAACAAGAAGTGTAGCAATGGGGCCCTTACCCTTGTCAAGACGTGCTTCAATAACAACACCCTTTGCAGCTCTGTTGGGATTAGCCTTAAGCTCCTTCATTTCAGCTACAAGAAGTATTGACTCAAGAAGCTTATCTATATTCATATGAGTTTTTGCAGAAACGGGAACACAGATGGTCTCACCGCCCCACTCTTCGGGAACAAGACCGTATTCTGTCAGCTGCTGAAGAACCTTGTCAGGCTGTGCAGCAGGCTTATCCATCTTATTGATAGCAACGATAATTGAAACATCAGCAGCCTTAGCGTGGTTGATAGCTTCAATTGTCTGGGGCATAATACCGTCGTCAGCAGCAACTACGAGAACAGCAATATCGGTAGCCTTTGCACCTCTTGCTCTCATTTCTGTGAAGCCTGCGGGACCGGGAGTATCAAGGAAAGTAATGTCGCTGCCGTCAAGATTTACTCTGTAAGCACCGATGTGCTGAGTAATACCGCCGGATTCGGATGCTGTAACAGATGTATTTCTGATAGCGTCAAGAATTGAAGTCTTACCGTGGTCAACGTGACCCATAACAACAACAACGGGACTTCTTTCCTGGAGTAAGCTGTCGTCGTCCTCGGAGGCATCGATAATTCTGTCTTCGATTGTAACAACAACTTCCTTTTCAACCTTGGCACCAAGCTCTGTTGCAACAATTTCAGCTGTATCAAAGTCAATAGTCTCATTGATACCTGCCATAATGCCGTATGCGAAGAGCTTCTTGATAACCTCGGATGCGGTAAGCTTAAGCTGAGAAGCAAGCTCACCTACTGTGATCTCCTCACCTATTGTTACAACGATTGTACGCTTTGAGCGCTCCTCGGCAATTCTCTTAAGACGCTCCTGCTCTGTCTCTTTTCTGTGAGCACGTGTGCCCTGCTTCTTGTTGTACTGCTGAGACTTCTGCTTGATCTTCTGCTTACGGTTATCAGCATCTCTCTCATTGATTGATGAAGAAGAGAGTCTGTCGTACTTTTCGTTGTATTTATCAAGGTCAACCTCTTCTGCACGGGTGTTGACAGTCTTCTTCTCACCCTTTGTTCTTGACTGAACGAAGCCGTTGTCCTTGTTTTTATTTTCCTTTTTCTTGAAGGGATTGAGATTGGACTGGTTATTGTTATTACCGCCCTTATTCTCGCTTCTTCCCTCTGTCTTTTTATTATCGCCCTTATTGCCCTGTTTCTTGTTATCGTCACGGCGCTCGGGTCTGTCATTCTTCTTTTCTTCTGCCTTTTCGGGAGCCTTTGAAGGTGTCTTTTCGGGCTTATCAGCCTTCTTTTCAGCCTTCTTGGGCTCGGGCTTTTTAAGTGCGAAATATTCGTCAAAGCCCTTAACCTCGTGAGTCTTTGTGAAATGCTCGAAAACAAAATCGAGCTCATCGTCCTCTACGTTTGAATTAGCTTTTTTAGGGGTGTCATTGAAGCTCTTGAGTAAGTCAATGATAGTATTATTTTTTACTCCGAAATCCTTTGCAAGATCCGAAATTTTGAATTTTGCCATATTCTAAATACCCTCCTTTGAAAGTGTGTCAGGTGTGATGGGTTCAATTCCCGGCAGCCTGAGCACGGCTTTAGCAAAGCCTTCATCTTCAAGTGCATATATACAGCTTTTTTTACCTGTAGCAGCACCCGTATCAATCATATTATAGGGAATAACCGCTGTTCTGTCCGAAAAGCCTGCCGCCTCCAGCTCTCTTTTATGTCTGGGAGAAGCATCCTCAGTAAGAAGAACAAGAGAAGCTGTTCCCTTACGCACGGAAAGAAGCGCCGCATCGTGGCCTATCATAAGCTTTCCTGCTCTTCTGGCAAGTCCCAGATATTGAAGCACATCAGCCATCGGCTATCTCCTTTTCAAGTCTTTCGTAAATTTCATCGGAAACCGCACACTGGAATGCCTTATCAAGCCTCTTTGCCTTCTGAGCCTTCGTAAGACATTTCTTATCCTTACAGATGTATGCGCCTCTTCCGGATTTCTTTCCCGTAAGGTCAACACTGATGTTTCCCTCGGGATCTCTTACAATACGCACAAGCTCCCTTTTTTCCTTCATCTCGTTACAGCCCGTGCATTTTCTCATAGGTTGCTTTTTAACCTGCAATTTAGCCACCTCTTAAAGCTGAATCATTGATTCAAACTGACCGTCAAGGGAAACGATATCAATCTTCCACTTTGTAAGTCTTGCGGCGAGTCTTGCGTTCTGACCCTTATTACCGATAGCAAGGGAAAGCTGATCCTCGGGAACGGTAACACGGCAGGAATGCATTGCCTCGTCAAGAATCTCAACACCGAGAATCTTTGCAGGAGCTAAAGCTGCGCTTATATACTCTCTGGGATCCTCGCTGAACTTTACAATGTCAATCTTTTCACCTGAAAGCTGCTCGATAATTCTGTTTATTCTGTCGCCTCTCACACCGATACATGAGCCGATGGGATCTACGTTTTCGTCTGCGGAGTAAACTGCAATCTTTGTTCTTGAGCCTACTTCTCTTGCAATTGCCTTTATTTCTACAAGACCGTCCTGGATTTCTGTTACGGCATCCTCGAAAAGTCTCTTTACAAGGTTATCGTCAATTCTGGAGATGAGAACCTTGATGTCGTTCTCCTCTTCTCTTACATCCTTGATGTAAATCTTTATTGTATCGCCTGCTTCAAGAACCTCGTCCTTGTTCTGCTCCTTAACGGGAAGAAGAAGCTCCTTGTTGTGAGCCTTTACAATAACATCACCGCTCTGAGTCTTCTTTACAACAACAGCGGAAACCATCTCGCCTACCTTGTCGTTGAATACCTCAGCAACCTGGATGCGGTCAATCTTTCTTACACCCTGACGGATTGTGTGCTTAACTGTCTGAGCTGCTACTCTGCCGAGAGAATCAAGCTCAACGGGAATAGAAACAGTATCGCCCAGCTTTGCGCCTCTCTTGTATTTCTTAGCCTCAACAAGCTCAATTTCTCTTGAGGGATTTTCTACCTCTTCAACAACAAGCTTGTTCCAGGAAATGTTGATTGCGAAGGTTTCGGGATCGATTTCACAGGTAACAACACCATCCTTATCCTTTACCTCACATTCCTTTCTTGCTGCAACTGCAATTGCATTTGCAACCTCCTCGTGGAACATAGGAATGTACTTCTCGTCAATTCCCGCCTCTCTGATGTACTGGTCTATTGCAATTCTGAGGGCTGCCTGTCTGTCCTTCTCTCTCTTTGTAAGCTTTGCCATTTTTTTCCAATCATCCTTTCATATGTATTAAAGTATTAATTACATATATTAGTTACATATCATACTTGCCGTCAAAATCGTCAAGCTTCACACTTGAAAAGTCTGCCTTCCGGAATTCTCTTATATCATCCTCCGAGAACATAAGAAAAATTCTTCCGTCAGAAAAATCGTGAAGCACACACTTGTGTGTCTTTACCCCGTCAACGGCACTTCTGAATTTTACAATTACGTCGCTGCCCTTATAGGTCTCAAAATGGAAGTCCCTTATAAGGTCTCTTTCAATTCCGGGAGATGAAATCTGCAGATTGTAGCTTTGCTCAATGGGATCAGCCTCGTCAAGGGGTACATCCAATGCATCGTTCATTGCCACACAATCATCAATTCCTACTCCGCCCTCTTTATCAATAATAATGCGGAGATACCAGTTTGCTCCCTCCTTCTGGAATTTTACATCCCAGAGAATGAGTCCCAGCTCCCTTGCTAAGGGCTCTGCAATTTCCCAGACGGCGTTTACAACGTTTCCGCCCTTTTTCTTCTCAGCCAAAGAAATACCCTCTTTCAAGTCATATTAAAGACCGAGCGGAGTGTTTTCCGCTCGGTCGCCATTGATATTTCGTATTTATCTTACCACACACTTCCACAAATTGCAAGAACTTTTTTTGTGAAAAACAGAAAATATCTGAATAAATAAATTCATCTGTACTGCAAACTCTAAGCTTTTTCCTTGCCGCAAGGCTTAATAACAGCATTAAGACTGCAAAAGGGTGTTTCCGAATACAAAATGAGCTACGATTCAGGCCACAGCCGCGGATATATCAACAACATTTCATCAGGCAAAACACTTCCCTCTATGGTAGAATTTTTTGCAATCTGCGATTACTTCGGAATAACCCCTGCAGAGTTTTTCGACAGCGACACCAAATATCCTCTCATAAAAAAAGAACTCGCACAGTCTGCATCCTCTCTTGCCGAGGAGGATATGAGGCTTATCCTTGAAATCATCGCACGGCTGCTGAAAAAATAGAAGAAAAAAAGTATTGACAACTGCCGAAAATTGTGTATAATTAGTTTTGTTATTTGTGGCCCAGTAGCTCAGTTGGTTAGAGCGCTAGCCTGTCACGCTAGAGGTCGACGGTTCGAGCCCGTTCTGGGTCGCCAATTTTTTAGGTAAAAGGTAATAGTGAAAAGGTAGCCTGTCGGAAGGCTTCACCTTGAATTATAATCAAGCCGCTTGCGGCTTCATACCGTGTCACTCTTCACTTTTACTTCATACTTCAAATACGCTGATATAGCTCAGTAGGTAGAGTGCATCCTTGGTAAGGATGAGGTCACCGGTTCAAATCCGGTTATCAGCTCCAAAAACCCATTCGTGAAAACGGATGGGTTTTTACTTTTTCACTATTCACTCTTCACTAAAAAACTGAATCTCTACTAAAGACTCATTCAGCCGCTCATCCGCAAAAAACGGATGGGCTTTTACTTTTCTTCTCACATTTTCTTTTCTTCTACAGAAAGCTTCTACTGTTTTTTGTAATACGTTCCGGGTCTTTCTTTCATTTTTGAATAAATGTTAAACTTTCTGTAACAAAACAACAATATTCCGACAAATTGTCGGTTTGTCGATAAATTGTCCGAATTTGTTTATTGACACATTGTCGGTTTTCGAGATAAAATGTCACCAATGCGGCAAAATCCGCTGCAATCATAAATTTTTGGAGGAAGAAATATGTGCAAAAGACCTCAGTTCACAATGGACGAAGTATTACCCGCTTATGGTAATATGAACCTCTATGAATACCTTAAGGCCTGTACAATAGGTATCAGAGAGGACTATCCCATTCTTCAGTTCAAGCTCCGCGATCAGATGAGAAGCGAATTTGACAATGACGTTGAAGCTATGGCTGTTTACTTCAAGGAAGAGCTCGGCATGAAGCCCGGCGATGCTTATTCTCTGTTTATGCCCAACTCAATTGAAGAGGTTGTCTGCCTTTACGCTCTTAACAAAATCGGCTGTATCGCAAACCTCATTCATCCCCTTTTCCCCCCCGAGGCAATGAAGGCATCCGTTACATACACAAAGTCAAAGGGTATTCTCCTTTATGAAATGTTCCTTCATCAGCATGGTGAAATCCTCAAGACCATAGAAGGCATTGATATTATCATCACCTCTCCCCTTCTTTACGCTGCACCCGTTGAAAAGAAATATTACATCCGTCCCGATGAAAAGTTTATGGGTATTGCAAATGCTCACGGACTTAATGTTAAGTTCTTCGGCGACATTCTTAAGAAATATTCAGGACAGCAGACAGAGGGTCTCTACAGAAGCGGTGACCTTACAGCAGTTTATATGAACGGCGGCGGCACAACAGGTGTAAGCAGATTCATTATGCTTTCCTCAACTGCTCTTAACGCTGTTACAATCAATGCACTCGGCGTTGCAACTCATGCTCCCCAGTATAAGCCCGGTGAGCTGTGCAAGGTTCTCGCACTCCCCTTCTTCCACGCATACGGTCTTTGCGGCGGTCTTCTTACAACACTTGTCTCCGGCTGGAAGGCAGTTCTTATGGCACGCTTCGAGCCCGAGGAATATATCACAAACTTCAAGGCTAATAAGTGCTACGAGGTTATCGGTGTTCCCAATATGTTCAGAAAGCTCCTTGATTACCCCGGCTTTGAGGGTGAGCACCTTAAGTATCTCCGTTATGCATTCGCAGGCGGTGACTATGTGCCCGTTGATTTCTTAAAGAGATTCAACGACATTATGGCAAAATGGGGCTCCGAGGCTACTCTTATGCCCGGCTACGGTCTTACAGAGTGCGGTGCCGTTGACTGTATCAACCCCCCCTGGCTCACAAAGCCCGGCACAGTAGGCAAATATATGAAGACTATCCGTGCAGCAATCTTTGATGAGGAGCAGAACGAGCTTCCTATCGGAACAGTCGGTGAAATCGGCTTTACAGGAAACACCCTTATGAAGGGCTACCTTATGCCTGACGGAAGACTTGGCGAAGGTCTTTACACCGACAAGAACGGAAAGCAGTGGGTGCTTACAGGCGACCTCGGTAAGCTTGATGAGGACGGCTACATTACATTCGTAGCAAGAAAGAAGAGAGTTATCATCATCTCAGGCTACAATGTATTCCCCGCAGATATCGAAAACCTTCTTGAGCCCCTTCCCTTCCTTACAGAGTGCTGTGCAGTTCAGGGCTATGACGAGGACAAGAAGCCTATCGTAAGACTTTACATCGTTCTCTCTCCCTCAGCAGATGAGGCTAAGCTCGACGAGTACAAGAAGACTATCACAGAGATGTGTGCAACTCTTGACCAGTTCTCAGTTCCCAAGGACATCCGCGTTATTGATGCTCTTCCCAGAACAAGACTCGAAAAGGTTGACTTCTTAAAGCTCACCGAATTCCCCGATGCAGACGCAAAAACCTGATAAAAGAGTAAGCCTCTACGGCTGTTCACTTGTAACACACGAATTTAATCATTAACAAAAAGTCAGACACATTGTTTCGGATTTTTCCCCAATGATGTGTCTGATATTTTTTTGTGTAATTGAACATAATTGACAGTGTTTATTTGATTACTATTATTATTGTTTTTATTTTACCGATATGTTACACTGATAATGGTATATTTTACTTCTTTTAAGGAGGAGACAAAAATGAAGAAAATCAATAAAGCATTATCAGTCCTTCTGGTGATTTTAATGCTGCTGACCTCTGCTCCCTTGAGTGGACTTTCGGGTATTGATATACCTGATTTATTCGCTTCTGAGGCAAATGCCGCAGGCGTTTCAGGCTACAGTGCCGGTGCGGCTGTTCAATGGGCAAAAGATCACTGGAATGATTATGATTCCGTTATCCTCGGATCGGGATATTGGGATGATGGCGGAGACTGTGCAAACTTTGTTTCCCAGTGCTTATACATGGGCGGTCTGAATATGAATAACAGCTGGAATACAAGCGGTAAATGGCATTATTCTGCAGCAAGTAATGCCAGCTTTATCAATGCACACAATCTCTATTCCTATCTTACTTCAATAGGCGGTCAGGCTATTCAGAATCCGTCAGCAAATCAGGTAAGCATAGGAGATATTATATTCTACAGAACAACAAGTGACGGTCGTATGCATCATTCGGCAATTGTTGTTGACTTTGTAAACGGAACTCCTGTTGTTGCGGCTCATTCAACATCAGGTAACCGTTATTACGGTTCAGCTTATACATTGGGATATTCAGGTGACCGAATATACCTTGTAAAAATGTACGGTGCTACATGCTCTGTACCTAATCCCCGCAGCTTTGATGTTTATATTGCAAGTAATTGCGGAGCTGCCGGCAGACGCTGTTATACTTCACCTTCACCGTATGCAGGCTACAATTTTACATTTTCGGCAGGTGAGTACTGCCATGTTGACAGGGTAGTCTATGAATACGGTCTTTATTTCGGACATACATACGGCTACGGTGCAAATGGTTGGTATGAGGGATGGATTCATCTTGATAACTATCATTATCAGCGTCATGTTGATTCAGCATCTGTTTCACACTCAATGGGCGGCTGGTATACAGAATCTAATGCAACCTGTACAAGTCAGGGCACGAATAAAAGAGTTTGTTCCAAGTGCGGATATACAGAAACACAGAAATTCGGTCCCAACGGACATAATTGGGCAAATGCAACCTGTACAAGTGCACAATATTGCAAGACATGCGGTACAAAATCCGGCTCTGCTCTCGGCCACAGCTGGGGCAACTGGACAACAGTTACTGCAGCAACATGTACCGCAAACGGCACGCAGAAACACACCTGTTCACGTTGTGGTGCGAATGAAACAAAAGCATTGAATGTATTAGGACATTCCTGGGGAAGCAATTGGGTTTCCTGCAATAACGGAACTCATAAGAAGGTCTGTTCCCGTAACAGCAGTCATATTCAGACTGCAAACTGTACCTATGGTTCATGGAAACAGGTGAAGGCTCCCACTTGTACAGACACAGGTCTTAAGCAGAGATCTTGTACCTCCTGCGGTTTTACACAGTCTGCTACAATTGCCGCAATCGGACATAACTGGAATGAAGGTGCGGTTACAAAAAATGCCACCTGTATTGAAAAAGGAATTATATCATACACGTGCCGAAACGATCAAAATCATACATATACCGGTGAGACTGAAATAAATCCTGACAATCATACGGGAAAAACACATTCAGTTAATAATAAGAATTCGACTTGTACAGAAAACGGTTATACCGGTGATATCCATTGTTCATCCTGTAATAAAATGCTTGAAAAGGGTGAAAATATTCAAGCGGCCGGCCATGATTATAAAAAAACAGTAACAGCTCCCGATTGTACGAATAAGGGATATTCAACGTATAAGTGTACAGTCTGCAGTAATTCCTACATTGATGATTACACAGATGCCAAAGGTCATGATTGGGATGATGGCGTAGTTATTGCTGATTCTAATTGTTATGAAAAAGGCACGAAAAAATATACATGTAAGGCAGACGACAGTCATACCTATACGGAAGTTATAAATATTGATCAGACAAATCATACAGGGGACACTCAGGTAAGAGATGATGTGGCGGCTACCTGTACGATCGACGGATATACGGGAAACACATATTGTCTCGGCTGCAATACAATTATTGAAAATGGTGAAGTAATAAAGGCTTTCGGACACGCTTGGGACGACGGAGAAATTATTTCCGATTCCACCTGCTGTGAGGAAGGCATAAAAAAATATACATGTAAAAATGACAGCAGTCATACCCTTACAGAAACAATAAGTGTTGATTCAACAAATCATGCAGGCGGCACACAGGTAAAAGATGAAACGGAAGCAACATGTACAACTGACGGATATACGGGTAATACATATTGTCTCGGCTGTAATACAATTCTTGAAAGCGGTGAAGCAGTAAAGGCTTTCGGCCATAAGTGGGACAATGGTACAGTTATTTCCAAGGCAACCTGCTGCGAAGAAGGTATAAAAAAATATACCTGTAAAAATGACATCGGACATACCTACACGGAAGCAATCAGCGTTGATCCGGAAAATCATGCAAGCGAAACACAGGTAAAAGATACAGCGGCAGCAACCTGTACAACTGACGGATATACAGGCAATACATATTGTCTCGGCTGTAATGAAATTCTTGAAGCAGGCAAAGTAATAAAAGCTTTTGAACATAATTGGGGTGTATGGGAGAATAATAACAACGGTACTCATACCAAAATCTGTAAAAATGACAGTAATCATATTGAGACAACCGATTGCAATTCGTTATCTCTCATTTTTGGCCAATCATCCACCTGTTCTTCAACCGGAATTGAGCGAAAAAAATGTAGAGATTGCGGCTATATTATAGAGAAAATTGTACCAATGCGTGAGCACGAACGCGGCGGTCTGAACATTGAAAACCGAATTTCAGCGACCTGTACAGAGCAGGGAAGCTATGACCTGGTATATTATTGCGGCAGCTGCGGTATTGAACTCAGTTGTGAAACTCATATAACTGATGCTTCAGGCCATGATGAAGAAATTATGATTTCTGAAATGAAAATCGGCGATACCTTTGAGCTTGGTTCTTATCCACAGAGTGAGGTTAAAGATGAAGCGCTTCTTGCTGAGCTTAATTCTTATGAGCTTAATTGGATAAATTACGGCTATTTGTATGGTGAAGATGACGATGATGACGATGATGAGGGTGATATGGTAAACACTCTCGATATGAGTTATGCTGAGGTTACTCATAACGGAGAGAAATACCGTGCTGTAACATTCTCACAGTACAGACCCGCTTATACCGGAGGCTTGCCGGATGAAGAATACTCTTTCCAATACGAAAACGGCTACTATGTAAATACGATTTACTGGTTTAAGTATGAGCCTGTAAGCTGGCGTGTTGTTGACCCTAAAAAAGGAATTGTGTTCACCGAGAATATAATTGATTCACAACCGTTTAATAATTATCTGCATATTGAATATTCTGCTGACGGTGATTATTATGCATGTTGGGGTGATGAAGAAAAAACACATTCGGCAGCAGACTATCTGTTATCTTCAATGCCGGGTTTCCTTGAAAATTTATATGAAAATGTTATGTTTACAGAGGATGAAAAATCCGGCATTTTACCTACAACTATAACGAATGGTGAATATTTTGATAGTAGTGAAGAATGGGAAGAAGGGCGGCATATCGGAATTTCTGATACAACGTCAGTTGAATACTTATATCTTTTAGGACTTGAGGATATAATTGAAGATATTTCAGAATTAAAATTCTCTTTTGATGAAGGTGCTCAAAATATAATTAAGTTTGCTCCGGAGTTTATGTATTCAGGCTGTCTTGATGCAAATAATACAGATTATGCTATTAGTCAGGGACTTACTTGTTATGATATGAATCCTGCATATTTTTGGTTTAGAGATGCATTTGATGATTATTATGTTTATAGTATCGGTTATGAAGAAAATGAAATTGATTACGGAGAGTATCTGGAGCATCCAATGCCGTCATACTATAATATCGTTGGTCTTCGTCCCGCAATGACAATGGATCCTTCCTATGTTGTCGCAACAGGCAGAACAAAAGCGGTAGAACCTACCTGTACCGAATCCGGCAGCACAGAGAATGCTGTTTGTGCAAGATGTGAGCTGCTTCTTATGGAAAGCTCAGAGCTTCCTGCACTCGGACATGAAGAATATGTATCGGCGGAAGAGATTGCTCCCACCTGCACAAAAGTGGGTGCTACTCAGCAGATATCATGTTTAAGATGTGAAAAAGTTCTTCTTGAGTCAGAAAAAATTGAAGCTCTCGGGCATGAGTGTAACAACGAATGGGTTCTGACAAAGGCTCCTACCTGTCTCGAAAAGGGTATTGAAACAGCAAAGTGTATCCGTCACGATGCAGGTGCAACATGCAGTGAAACATATACCCGAGATGTGGATATGATTCCCCATGACCTTGTTAAAACAGATGCTGTAAATGCTACTTGTCTTGAGAACGGTAACATCGAATACTATGCATGCGTTCAGTGTAATAAATACTTTGCAGATGAAAATGCTGAAGCTGAAATTGAAATGGATTCATGGATAATCACATCATTAGGTCATAATGAAGGTCAATGGATTTGCATTGATGAAGGTTATGAGGATTTTGTAGGTTATTCAAAGGCAGATTGTGACACGCTTGTACCGGAATGTGGTTTTGCCTTACATTTTGAGCTTCATTGTACCCGTTGTGTAAATGAAAATATATGCAATGAAATTCTTGATGAATACGAAATTGTTGCAGCTGATCATAATATGGTACAGTCGGACTATAAGACTCCTACCTGTGTTGAAGGCGGATATATTGTAAACAAATGCACAAAATGTGATTATACCGAATCCTATCTTACCGAAGCTACAGACCATAATTGGAGTGAATGGCAGACAGAAAAAGAAGCAATATGTCTCCATGTCGGTTCTCAGGAAAGACATTGTATTAATGACAATTGTAATGTTGTTGAAAACAGAAGTATCGATGCTTATTATTCCGAGCATGATTATGTTATAACGGAAACTGTTTCAACAGAATGTACAGCAGGCACAAATCTTAATCACTTCGTATGCTCACGTTGCGGTGAAACAGAATGTGATTTGTGTAAAGCCTCAGAGACTCCGCATTATTACTGGGACGGAAATCCCGCAGCTCATAATATTCAGAAAAACAATGAACAATCTTATGAGCCTACATGCACAGAATTTGGCTTGAATGTGTATGAATGTATCAATGAAGCATGTAAATATTCATACTCCGAAACAGTTGCGCCCTTAACACATGATTACAGGGAAACTGAAAAAACTCCTGCTACATGTACGGAAAGCGGAAAAATATATATGGTATGCTCAAGAAATGCCGAACATAATTATGTTATCATTGACACTTCCGCCACAGGTCATGCCTGGGATAACGGTGTAATTGACCCCGAATCAACCTGTAATACTCACGGTACAAAGACATATACCTGTCAGAATGATGCAAGTCATACATATACAGAAGAGGTAGCACTTGACGAAAACAAGCATGCAGGCGAAACCTACATAAAGGATACAAAGGATGCAACCTGTACCGAAGACGGTTATACAGGTGATATTTACTGTGCAGACTGTGATAAGAAGCTTGAAGACGGTGAAGTTATTCCTGCAACAAACCACGATTGGGACGAATGGAAGACTGTAACTGAAGCAACATGTGAAGAAGACGGTCTCCAAAAGAGAAGCTGTAAAAATGATGCAAGCCATACAGAAGAAAATATTCTTCCCGCAACCGGTCACGACTGGAATGAAGGTGTAATTGATCCCGAATCAACCTGTAATACTCACGGCACAAAGACATACACCTGTCATAATGATGCAAGTCATACATATACAGAAGAAGTTGCACTTGATGAAAACAAGCATGCAGGCGAAAACTACATCAAGGATGCAAAGGATGCAACCTGTACCGAAGACGGTTATACAGGCGACACCTACTGTGCAGACTGTGATAAGAAGCTTGAAGACGGTGAAATTATTCCTGCAACAAACCACGACTGGGGTGAATGGATCGTCTCAAAAGAATCAACTTATACAGAAAACGGAGAAGAAAAGAGAACCTGTAGCAATTGCGGTGCAGAAGAAACAAGACCTCTTCCCGTGCTCACAAGACCTTCTGACGAGAATGAAAATATCGAAACAGAAAAAACTGTTGAATACGATTCTGCAACAGGTGAAGCAGTAATTAAACTTGTTGCATCATCAAAGGGTGAAAAAATCACCGTTAACTCAAGAACACCTCTTGATATCGTACTTGTTCTTGACCAATCAGGCAGTATGGAAGGAGACCTTCTTAAAAAGCTTAAGGATGCAACGGATGACTTTACCAATGCAATTTATCAGGATGCAGTTGAAAACAACATTGATCACAGAATTGCAATGGTCGGCTTTGCAATGCAGAATCAGTATAACTTCGGCTCTGAATATCCTCAGTATCTCAATACAGAAATTCTCACAACAGGCGGTGCTCCCGTTAAGTATAATTCACTCAGCACTGCAAAGATGAATGAAGTTTACAGAAACGCTCTTGTATCGGTAAATGTTGACGGAACACTCAATCCGATACTTACTCTTGCTAAGGATAATCTTGAGGCAAAGGGTGCAACGGCTGCGGACCTTGGTCTTGATATGGCTTGTCAGATTTTTGCACAGAATGAAAATGACGGCTCAAGAAAGAGAATCGTTGTATTCATGACAGACGGTGTTCCTACATACAAGAGTGACTACATGGAAGAAACAGCAACAAATGCAACAAAGAAAGCAAATCTTCTTAAGGATGCTTATGAAGCAGACCTTTACAGTGTAGGTGTACTTTCAGGCAGCAATACAAGTAAGGCAAAGACATTCCTTAATGACATTGCATCTAAGGATGAAAACAATAAGGCTCTTTACTTTGACTGTGCTGATGCAGATAAGCTTGTTGAAGATTTCCAGACAATTGCAACACAGTCAACAACTGTAACAACAGACTTTGCAGACATTACTCTGATTGATACTGTTTCATCCGCATTCACTCTCACAGCAGTTCAGGAAAATGAACTCAGAAAGAATGCAATTGAAAAGCTGGGCATCACAAATGATGACATAACAATCACAAGATATGAGGATGGCACAACAGAAGTTAAACTCGAGCATATTAACCCAATTGCAGTTGCTGAGGGTAACGATATTAATTATGTGATTGATATTGATTTCCGTGTAACAGCAAATGAAAAAGCGTTGATTGCAGGCTCATATGGCACAAACACGGACAATGCAGGTGTACTTATCGGCACAACTGATGTTTACGAAAACAATTTTGCAGTTCCCGGTGCAAGTGTTGAAAATGCAGAAGGTGTAATCTACTTCACAGTAAACGGTATAACATATCACATGGTAAGAGTTCATAAGGGTGATACTCCCGTGTCTCCCGAATTTACACTTGACGGTGAATATACCTTCAGCGGCTGGGATATTCCCGATGAAGTAGTTTTTGACGGCGGAAAGCTTACAGTTGATGCTACACTTACACAGAAAGAATATACCGTAACATGGAACACTGCAGACGGTAAAATTGTTGATACATACCATGCAGGAGATATCATTGTTGTCCCCACAGCAGGTCTTAATGCAAAGGGTGAAGAATTCCTTGGTTGGGACAATGCAGTTCCTGTGACAATGCCTGCAGAGAATCTTGAATTTACTGCAAGCTACGGTAAACATGAACATTCTTATACAGAAAAAGTTCTTAAAAAGGTTTCATGCGGTGTTGAAGGTAAGGTTCAGTATATCTGCTCATGCGCAGACAGCTACACAGAAACAGTTGCAGCTCTTACTCATAAGTGGTCAACAAGTGCAACAAGCACAGATGATTCCGAAACAGCATATTCATATGTATATTGTGAAAACTGCGGTGCAAGCCCCGAAAAGACACTGACTTACACAATAACAGGAAAATCAGGCAGGAAAGAAGTAAGCTATGATCTTAAGCTTACGGATGCAGAAAATATCACTGTTCAGCCGGACGGTAATATTACAATTTCACTTCCCGTGCCTCAGACAATGAAAAATGCAAGCAATGTAAAGATTTACAGAGTTGAAGAGGATGGATCAAAGACCAATCTTAACGGTTCTGTCAAGAACGGATATATTACATTTACAACAGATCATTTCAGTATCTATATTATTGAAGCTGCATATGAATGTGATGAAACCGGTAAGCATATTGACTCTGATTGTAATAAGGTCTGTGACATCTGCTGTATTGAAGATGAAACTCTCGGTCATTGCTACACATTGACGGTAACGGCTCCTACATGTACTCAGCAGGGCTTCACAACATACACCTGCGAATGTGGTGACAGCTATATAAGTGATTATATGGATACTGTACCTCATACTGACACTGACGGAAACGGCACCTGTGATTTCTGTGACAGAGACATTGTACAGGATGATGAGGGTAACACAAATAATTGCTCACACATCTGCCATAAGTCAGGCTTTATAGGCTTTATATGGAAGATAATAAATCTTTTCCAGAAGCTCTTCGGTATCAATCCCGTATGCTCATGCGGCGCTGCACACTATTAAAAATCATCAATACAACAGGGAGCAGTGCAGACTGCTCCCTTTGCTGTGTGTATCCACACTTTACGGGAAGCATCGTATAAAAAAATCAAGTCAGCCTCTGAATAAAAATTATTGTTGCAAAATATGTTTATTTTATATATAATATAGTACCGTAAAATAAACAAATGTTTTAAGGGGTACAAATTATGCTTAAAGTAGTAAAATTCGGCGGTTCCTCACTTGCCGATGCAAATCAGTTCCGCAAGGTTGCGGAGATTATAAAGAGCGATGCAAACAGAAGATATGTTGTTGCTTCCGCTCCCGGAAAGAGAAACACACACGACGTAAAGGTAACAGATATGCTTCTCAACTGCTTCCGTCTTGTAAAGGACAAGAAAAGCATTGACGAAACCTTTGATAAGATAACAGAAAGATACAACGGCATCATCAGAGATCTCGGCATCGACTTCTCCCTTGAAGAAGACCTCAAGGGCATCAAGGTTGCAATTCTCCACCACGCAAGCCAGGACTACATCGCATCCCGCGGTGAATTCCTTAACTCCAAGATTCTTGCGGCATTCTTAGGCTTCCAGTTCATCGATGCTGAAGAGGGTATCTTCTTCGATGAAAACGGTGTTCTTGATATCGAAAAGACCGACAAGGAGCTCGGCCGTCTTCTTTCCTACCACGAGTATGCAGTTATTCCCGGCTTCTACGGTGCTACTCCCAACGGTATGATAAAGACCTTTTCCAGAGGCGGCTCCGACGTTACAGGCTCAATTGTTGCAAGAGCCTGCAACGCAGACATCTACGAAAACTGGACAGATGTTTCGGGTATGCTTATGGCAGACCCCAGATGCATTGAAAATCCCCAGCCCATCCCCGAAATCACATACAGAGAGCTTCGTGAGCTTTCATATATGGGTGCTACCGTTCTTCACGATGAAGCAATCTTCCCCGTAAGAAAGGCAAGAATACCCATAAATATCAGAAACACCAACTGCCCCGAGGCTCCCGGTACAATGATCGTACATAAGGCTTCAAGCAATAATGTTCCCACCGTTATCACAGGTATTGCGGGCAGAAAGGGTATTACTGCTATCCACGTTGAAAAGGATATGATGAATGCAGAGCTGGGCTTCGGCAGAAAGGTTCTCGAGGTGCTTGAAAACCACGGTGTTTCCTTCGAGCATCTTCCCTCAGGCATTGATACTATGAGCGTTCTTGTGTCCGCAGATGCTCTCGGCTCACACAAGGGATCAATCACAGCAGACATCGTTAAAAAGTGCAATCCCGATTCAATTACTCTCGTTGAGGGTCTTTGTCTTATTGCTGTTGTAGGCAGAGGTATGGTTAATACTGAGGGCACTGCAGCTCGTATATTCACCGCTCTTGCAAACGAAAAGGTAAACATCCGTATGATAGACCAGGGCTCCAGCGAAATCAACATCATCGTTGCTGTTGAAGAAAAGGACTATCAGAGAACAATTGATGCTATCTATAAGGAATTTGTAAAGTAATTATGGAAGTAAAAATCAAAAAGCTCAGCCCCGAAGCAATAATACCCACCTACGGCTCCGTTTACAGCGCAGGTGCAGACCTCTATGCCTGTGAAAATACGGATGTGGAAATTGCCCCCGGGGAAACAAAGCTTATACATACGGGACTTTCAGTAGAAATTCCCGAAGGCTTCGGCGGATTTATTTATGCCAGAAGCGGTCTTGCAACAAAAAAGGGCCTTGCCCCCGCAAACAAGGTCGGTGTTGTTGATGCCGACTACCGCGGTGAGGTTATGGTTGCCCTCTACAATCAGTCAGCAGTCACTCAGGTAATTTCCCCCGGCGAAAGAGTGGCACAGCTGGTAATTGCTCCCTTCCTTAAGGCAGAGTTTATTGAAGCTGAAGAGCTCTCCGACACCGTAAGAGGCATTGGCGGCTTCGGCTCCACCGGGGCGTAAAAGGGCAAAAAGAGCCCTCTTTGACGCACAGTATTTAAGCAGTCTGTGCCTCGTCAAGGAAGCTATCGTAAACTAAACTCACCTCCACCACTCAATTTTATAAGTGCTTGATTTTCGGCGGTTCGGAATACAATTGTATGCCCTGCCACCGCCGAAAATCACAAATAGTCCCCTTTTTGCTCCTTGTACGGTTATGTGCCTCAAGGGAACATTGTTCTTTGAATCTGCGACCTTAATGCGGTCGCATTTTGGTTTTTTAGTATGCAGTTAAGGTTAATTCGGGCGGACAGCGATTTTTGCCCGTATTTCCCGCCATTTCATCCGTTTCACATAACGGCGAACTGACAGAAAATACAAACAATTCTCATCTGTCTTCGCCCTCGTGCACCGATTTTTGAAAGGAAATCTCTATGTCAAACTCACTCACTGCGGAAAAGAAGAGCTCAATTGTTAAAATTTTAAGTCTTCTTTGTCCGCTTATTTATTTTGCAAGCTATATGACCAGGAAAAATTATTCCATCGTTATGGCTGACATCATCATAAGCGAGGGTATTTCAAATGCCGATGCCTCCCTTGCCGCTACCCTTTCCCTTATATCCTACGGAATAGGTCAGGTTATCAGCGGTATTTTAGGTGACAAATTCAAGCCCCAGAACATCATCCTTACGGGACTGACACTCACCACCCTTATGAATGCGGCAATGCCCCTGACAGACGATTTTGCTCTGCGTAACATCATCTGGTTCATTAACGGCTTCGCACAGTCAATGCTGTGGCCGCCCCTTGTAAGAATTATGGCAGAGGCTATGGATCACGCCACATACAATAAGGTCTGCACCAATGTAAATGTTGCAGGTATGTCCGCTACGGTGCTTTTATACATCACCGCATCTGCAATATGGATTAAGTATTTCAACTGGAAGTATGTGTTCTTCTCATCTGCCCTTGTAAGCGGTGTAATTGCCGTAATATGGTTCTTCGGCTTCAGAAGGGCAGTATCGGGCACATCACTTTTCAAGGAAGTAAAGGCAAAGAGCACCGACGGAAAAACCAACACCCTCAGCGCAAAAAAGCTTCTTCTTTCGGGCTTTGTTCTCATTGCCCTTGCAATTATTGCCCAGGGAGCACTTCGTGACGGCATTACAGACTGGGTACCCACCTTTATTATCAACACCTTCTCTCTTGAAAGCGAAAGCGCAATACTGAAATCCGTAATCATTCCCGTTTTCAGTGTTATCAGCGTAAAGCTTGTGGGAATCATCAACGGCAAATTCGTAAAGGACGAGGTAAAGGCAGGCACAATCACCTTCTTTGCAGGGGCTCTGGGCTGTCTTCTTCTCCTTTTCATATATACTGCGAATCAGTATGTTACCCTTGTGCTGGCGGCTGTTATCACCTGGCTTATGCACGGTGTAAACTATTTCCTTATCTGCATTGTCCCTGCCCGATTCGAAAAGTACAACGCAGTTTCAACAATGTCAGGTATTATAAACTCTCTTACCTATGTAGGCTCAGCCGCCGCTACCTACGGCTTCGGTGCGGTAAGTGACCGCTTCGGCTGGAATACGGTGCTTATTTCATGGGTTGCGGTTGCAGTCTTTGGCACAGTGGCAGGTCTTCTTGCAATCAAGCCCTGGCGAAAATTTATAAACGGATGAGCAGCTTTATTACACACCCCAATCTCCCCGAAAACAGAATAACCCTTGCCGCCGTGGGAAATTACCCTGAAATAATTTCAGCATTGCACTCTCTGGGAATAAAAACTGTTTCCCTTGAAAGCGGTGTGCTTCCCCGTGAGGTGTGCCGTCACCAGGATATGCTTTTATGCCATACGGGTGAAAATACAATTTTCCTTGACCCTCAGCAGGATAAAACAAGCCTTGAAAATGAGGGTTTTGCAGTAAAAACAGTACCGCCCTTAAAGGACACCTACCCCGAGGATGCACTCCTCAACGTGGCAGTTGGAAGAGATTTCTTTATTTATAACCCGAAATCCGCCGACCCCTCTCTTGTAAGTGCGCTTACCGAGTCCGGCAAACGCCCCGTAAAAGTAAAGCAGGGCTACACAAAATGCTCAGTCTGTATCATTACGGAAAATGCCCTTATAACCGAGGATCCGTCAATTTATGAGGCTCTTCAGGGCACAGACACAGCTACACTTCTCATCTCTAAGGGGGACATACATCTCTCAGATGAGCATTACGGATTTTTCGGCGGCAGCACGGGAAAAATAGATAAATCCACCCTCGCAGTTACGGGCTCCCTTTCCCACCATAGTGACGGAGAAAAAATAAAGGCTTTCTGTAAGCACCACGGCGTAAATATACTTGAGCTCACTAACGGCAGAATCACCGACATCGGCGGAATTTTACCGCTGAAATGACAAATCGGAGGAATTACTATGTACTCATTAGGGTTCGATATAGGCGGTACAAAATGTGCCGTAATTTTAGGTAAGGGTGAAAATCCCGAAAACCACAACGACCTGATAATAGACAAAATAGCCTTCCCCACAGCCGTAAATCGCGGCTTCAGAGCAATTATTGATGAAATGCTTTCATCTGCCGACACAATTCTCTCACGAAACGGCATTACTGACCCCTCAGCAGAGCTTCGTGGCATCGGCATCAGCTGCGGCGGTCCTCTTGACAGCAAAAAAGGAACTATCAACTGCCCCCCAAATCTTCCCGACTGGGATAATGTACCTATCTGTGAAATTTTCCGCGAGCACTTCGGACTAAGACCCAATTTACAGAATGATGCAAATGCCTGTGCCGTTGCCGAGTGGAAATTCGGCTCGGGAAAGGGTACAAATAATATGGTTTTCCTTACCTTCGGTACGGGAATGGGCGCAGGACTTATCCTTGACGGAAAGCTGTACTCAGGCACCAACGATATGGCAGGTGAGGTAGGTCACATAAGACTCTCTGATGACGGTCCCGAGGGCTACGGAAAAAATGGCTCCTTTGAGGGCTTCTGCTCAGGAGGAGGCATTAAGCGTCTTGGTGAAATGATGCTCGAAAATGCCCGAAAAAACGGGGAAGAAAGCTCTCTTTTCACCGAGGACGAGATATCCGCCAAAGTGATAGCAATTGCTGCAAAAAATGGCGATATCCTTGCAAAAAGGATATATGACACCTGTGCCGAAAAGCTCGGAATGGGGCTTAGCATCTTAATTGACATCTTAAACCCCGAAGCAATAGTTATAGGCAGTATTTATTCAAGAAGCGGTGAGCTTTTTGACCCTATTATTAATGATATAATAAAAAAAGAAGCCCTTATACATTCCCGTCAGGTCTGCAGAATTTTACCTGCCTCTCTGGGTGACAGCATAGGTGACTTTGCAGCATTAGGACTTGCATTTTAAGGAGGAATTACCATGAACACACCCCATATGATTTTTGATAAATTATATAAGGACTACCCTGCCCTTCTTGTAAATAAGGCAGACATTGAAGCCGCTTACAATTATCTTGTGAAGTGCGCAAAAGAGGGTGCATTTATTTACTGCTGCGGAAACGGCGGCTCTGCTGCCGACTCCGAGCATATCACAGGTGAGCTTATGAAGGGCTTTATATTAAAAAGACCCTTATCGGAAGAGGAAAAAGCACGCTTCTCAGCACTCGAGGGCGGTGACGAAATCGCATCAAAATTACAAAAGGGTATCAGATGCATCTCCCTTGTAAGCCAGTCTGGTGTAATTTCTGCCTTCGCAAACGATATTGACCCCTCTCTCGTATATGCCCAGCAGGTTTATGCCTACGCTAAAAGTGAAAATGATGTGCTCATTGCCCTTTCCACCTCGGGCAATTCCCTTAACATTGTAAATGCAGTTAAGGCAGCAAAGGCAGCAGGGATAAAAACAGTTTCAATTACGGGAGAAAAGGACAGCAAATTATCTGCCCTTTCCCATGTTACAATAAAGCTCCCCACCACAGTTACCTATGAGGTACAGGAGCTGACTCTCCCCGTGTACCACGCACTGTGCGCCGCAGTGGAAGCGGAAATGTTCACCGAATAATTCCATTTTCAATAAATCCGGAAATACAAAAATTACGGGTATCAACCGCTATGGCTGATACCCGTTCTCTTTATGCTGTTTTTTACAGACCGAAGCTCTCATTAAAGAAATAATAGGAGGTGCTGGTCGTAGACATAGGCTGCTTCATTGTAATATAGTTCAAAAGCCCTATTTTATCAGTTACCTTGATATTAAGAACAACATCAAACTTGAGGGCATATTTTGCCGCTACGGGAGTATAATCATCTGTTGTTACATAATAGTCAACAGTAAGACCTGATTTTATGCTGCCTGAGGTCTTCATTTTAATAATATCCTTAAGTGGGGCCATTTCCTGTTCAAGAGAGGTGATCTGGCTTAACATCTCAATTCTTAACTCTTCAAGCACGCCCTTATAATTCTTTGTATAAATCCTGTCATAAACAGATGATCCGCTGATCTTCTTTGTAATATCATCAACTGAAACTCCAGGAAGCGTAATGCTTATTTTGTAAACATCGGGGAACTTAGCTGACTTTATAGAGCTTATATCATACGAATATTTTCCTATATTAAAGCTGGAGGGAAGCTCGCTGACAAAGTCAATTCCGCTCATCTTCTGAGCCTTGATGCTATTTACATCGGAAGCAGTAAGCGCGCTTACAAAAGCTTCACCCTTTGTGGGGAAAAGTGTATTTGTAACAGGTCTGTTTACAATAAGAGAATAGTCGGTTTCAGAAGCGGGCACTTCCTCTTCACCCATGCTGCCTGCCATCATACCGCTTAATTCAGTTTTCTTATAATCATTCTGATCCTTTAATAGACTTGTAAAGTAATTTAAACCGTCTGCCGATGCTTTGAGATTGTTTACAATATTATTGAATGCAGGCATCTGCTCACTACAACCGCTTGCAGAGCACTTGGTAGCCATTGCAGGATTTGTCACCTTAAACTGATGACCCTTTGCAGCAACTGTTTTCTGTGCAGTTATAACGGTATTACATACTGAGCAATGTGAGCCAGCTGTCTTACCGGACTTTACACAGGTAGCAGCTACTGCATCGTCTACAACTGCCTTATGACCTGCAGGAACAGTTGTCTGGGCAACTGTAACTGTTTCGCAAACAGAGCAATGCTTGCCCTCTGTCTTACCTGCCTTCTCACAGGTAGCATCTACTGCCTTATCTGTTACAATTGTATGTCCCTTTGCAGCAACTATTTTCTGTACAACAGTAACTGTTCCGCAAACAGAGCAATACTTACCCTCTGTTCTGCCTGATTTTGTACAGGTAGCTTCTACTGCCTTGTATGTAGCCTCTTTATGTCCGAGAGCCTTACCGCTCGTAGTCTCACATACCTTACAGGTTTTGGGATCTGTACAGGTAGCAGCAGCATAATCGTGCTTTATTGTACGCGTTGCCTTGCAGGTATTACAGGTTTTGTCACAGGCATTTGTGTACTTGTGACCGAGCTTTTTGATGGTTGTAACACTTTTCTTTGCTGTACAGTCATCTCTTGTACAATGCTTGCTCTTTGAACCTGCCTTCACGCAGGTTGCCTTCTTGTCTGTTGTGTACTTTGAGCTGTACTTGTGGCCGAGAGCCTTTACTGTTTTGTGACCTGAAATATAGGTCTTACAGTTGTTACAATATACACCCTTTGTGTAGCCGGCCTTTGTACAGGTGGCTGCCTTTGCCTTTACAGTCTTGGTGCTCTTGTGTCCCGTTGCCGCAATCTTTTTTGTGTAGGAATCTCCGCACTTACAGGTGTAAGTTCTCACGCCTGTCTTTGTGCAGGTAGCCTTCTTTGTAACCTTCGATGTGTACTTGTGCTTATGTGCTGCATCTGCCGTAAAAATAAGATTCAGGCTGCCGTCAAGATCAACAGAATCGACTGCGCCCATTATGGCAGGAGCTGCCAACAGCATCATAAGAACAGCGAAAATAATTGAAACTATTCTCTTTTTCATGTTTGTACCTCCATAGCTCCTTTTTATCCGAAGCCGAGTATTTATGGGTACTCGCCCATATACATTATACTGCAAAAGGCAAACTATAGCAATAATATATATAAAAAAAAGCACGGAACTTTTTACCAAAGCTCCGCACAATAATTCATAAATAATACATAAATTATGTTAAGAAATGTTAATGTCCGTCTGCAGTACTGCTTCATCGCCGCAAAATACGTCTCCCCGTACCGGAAAAATCCGACACGGGGAGCCTGAATAAATTCACAATACAAGCTGTGGAATAATACTCATAAGGACATCTGCTGCCTTAAAAGCCTTTATCTGTCAGTTTGCCGTATATCCGGGGAAGATATATACGTTTGTATTGGTAGTCTTTATAACAGGAGCCATTGTTCCCTTGATGGAAATACCTATTGTAAACTGCATATTGATATCCTGATCCATTGCTTCATTTGCAGTGTACAGAGCAATAATAGGCTCATAGGTTTCTTCAAGGAAGTAGTATGTTACCTTACCGTCAGTTGAAAGATCGTTAAGCTTCATTGACATTTTCATTTCATAGCCGTCTGCAGACTGATTGTCTTCCATATAAAGCTTACCGTCTGTTCCCTTAGAGAAACCGATAACACTTTCTCTCACGTCAACACCGAATATCTTTTCAAGGGATGTCTTATCGCCATCGTTGAGATTTTCAATGCCACCGTAATACTTTTCATTTCTTACATCAACTGTAACCTTGAGAACATTTCCGCTTACCTTTATTGCCTTGTAGGGAGAAAGGTCATGGGTCTTGCTGCCATTATTGGTTGTATACTGAGTATCGAAGCCGGAGAGAACATCGTTGAAATCAACACCTGAAAGTCTTTCAACAGAGATAGAGTCAATATCACCGACAGTAAGCTCTGATGTTGTCACACCATTAATGGGGAGATTCCACTTAACCTGTCTGGAAGTAATTCCGCTATACTGATCGGGAGAATTTGCCATTTCCTCTTCATACATTCCCTTGATCATAGAGGTATAAATACCGAAGTTGAACTTGCTGTATGAGGTTTCGGTCTTCTGCTTACCGAATGTAATCATCTTATCATCAGTACCGGCATAGAAGTCTGTCTTGATTCTTCTTGTTACTGCATTAAAGGTTGCAAGCTTTTCTTCTGCAGTATCATTTGCCTTACCGCAGCGTGTACAGAAGAAGGTTTCAATCATCTTACCTGTCTTGGAGCTTTCCTTCGAATAGTTATGACCGAGAGCTGCTGCTTCAACGTGTCCGCAGGTTTCACAGACAACGGATGTATCACAGGTCTGAACACCTGTTAACTGATGTCCCTTTGCAGGAAGAATAATGGGATCGCCTGCAGGAATATTTTCATTACAGTTATAACAATAACCCGCTGTAACAGTAATATAACCGTCTTCCGTACAGGTAGGAGCCAAAAACTCACTGTCGGTGGAATGGCCCATAGCATCCTCGTTAGTATCCGTATATGTATATCCGCAGTCACGGCATTCCTTTGTTACTGTACCGGATGTTGTACAGGTAGCATCAACACTGCTGATTGTCCTCATTCTGCTGTGAGCACCGTAGTTTTCAGTAACAGCAACTACTCTTTCACAGTATATACACTTATATTCAGTGTGACAAAGTGCGCTTGTTGTACCGTCCTCATTCTTTGTACCGGCAACCTTGATACCGTTTTCCTCGTCAATAGCACATGCAATTGTGTCAAGGATTACAGTATTTACAGCACCGCAGCCTTCAGTCTGACAAACATATTCCTCGAAGCCGTTAGCCTGACATGTGGGTGCCTCTGATTTTGCAGGCTCTTCAGGGAAATCATGTCCCTTTGCAGGGTCATCCTCATTAACTATCTTTTCTTCACCCTCACAGGATGTACATACTTTGAGAGTATATCCGTCTTCTTCACATGTAGCTGCTACTGAAGTTTCCGTATAACTGTGACCTGTAGCCTCTGTACCGTCGTAAACAACCTCGCCGCCGAGAGTCTTACATACAGTACATTCATCTACATAATATCCGCCTACTTCACAGGAACGCTCAAAGTATTTATTCACAAAATCGTGTGCTGCAGAAGTAACAAGGTCTTCCTCGGTTATTTCTGTCTCACCCTCTGCATCAGCGAATAATTTATCACAAGCAGAGCACTTGTAATGCTCAAGAGAACCTTCCTTTTCGCATGTAGCAGCTGTTCCTTCTACATACTGAAGGCTGTGTCTTACAGGAACTACCTCCTGTGCAACTATAACTGCATTACATACTGAGCAGTGCTTACCTTCTGTAAGTCCGGTTTCAGTACATGTAGGCTCAACAGCCTCATCAATTACCTCTGTATGACCGAGAGCAGGATTAAATCCTATTTCTCTGTTTGTTTCCATTTTGCACACTGTGCAATAATATACAACATCATACCAAGCACCGTTTTCACAGTCAGGGCTACTCTCATTTTCAATCACGGGATCGCCCTCTGTATGTCCCAAAGCAGGTACGGACTGTGTATGTCTGTATACTTCTTCATTACATACCGTACAATACCAAACCTCATCGTACGAACCACCGTTTTCACAGTCAGGGCTAATCTCATTTTCCTTAACAGCTTCGCCTGTTGTGTGTCCGAGAGCGGGAATTACCATAGTATCTCTGCCAAGCTCTTCTTCACATACAGCACAGTAAACTATACTGTCAAGCAAGCCGTCGTTTACACAGTCAGGCTTAGTATCTGTTACAACAACAACTTCACCGTCTGTATGTCCGAGTGCAGAAACAGTTGTTGTTTCTCTGTACATTTCTTCATTACATACTGTGCAGTAATAAATATAGATATATGAACCGTCATTTATGCAGTCGGGCGCGTTGCTGTCATCTACAACAGCTTCGCCTTCTGTATGTCCGAGAGCCGAATCTGTATATGTATATCTGTTTGCTTCTTCTCCGCATACAGTACAGTAATAAACCTCATCATACGAACCGTCAGTTTCGCAGCCGGGCTTAACAACATTTTCAACTACAGGTTCATTGTAACTATGTCCGAGAGCAGAAACATAGTAATTAATTCTTAATATTTCGTATGAGCATACAGTACAGTAAACAACCTCATCATATGAACCGGAATTTTTACAATCAGCTGCTATGTTGTTTTCAACAACAACTTCGCCTTCTGTATGTCCGAGTTCAGGAACTACTGTCTGTTCTACAAGAACTTTTTCACATACTGAACAATGCTTACCTTCTGTAAGACCGGTTTCTGTACAGGTGGGAGCCTTACCTGCAACTGCTACTTCTGTATGTCCCTTTACCGCAACTACTGTCTGTGCAACAAGAACTTCTTCACATACTGAGCAACGCTTGCCCATTGAAAGTCCTGCTACTGTGCAGGTTGCCTCTACTGCAGGAACGATTTCTTCTGTATGTCCCTTTGCAGGAGTTACAGTCTGTGCAAGTGTAACGGTATTACATACTGAACACTTCTTACCCTCTGTAAGTCCGGTTTCTGTACAGGTGGGAGCCTTACCTGCAACTGCTACTTCTGTGTGTCCCTTTACTGCAACTACTGTCTGTGCAACAAGAACTTCTTCACATACTGAGCAACGCTTACCCATTGAAAGTCCTGCTACTGTGCAGGTTGCCTCTACTGCAGGAACGATTTCTTCTGTATGTCCCTTTGCGGGAATTGTGGTCTGTGCGGTAATAACAATACCGCAGCTTGAACACTTGACTCCGTCAGTAAGTCCGTCTTCAGTACATGTTGCATACTTACCGGGAATAATTGTTGTTGCCTTATGACCTGCTGCACTTCCGCTTGTGTCACCGCATACCTTACAGGTCTTGGGAGCAGTACAGGTAGCAGCTACATAATCATGAGTTATCTTACGGGTTGCCTTACAGGTATTACAGCTTGTATCACAGGCATTTGTGTACTTGTGACCGAGCTTTTTGATAGTTGTAACACTTGTCTTTGCAGTACAGTCGTCTCTTGTACAGTGCTTGCTCTTTGAGCCTGCTGCCGTACAGGTTGCCTTCTTGTCTGTTGTATAAGAAGAGCTGTACTTATGGCCTAATTTCTTACCGCTTATAGCATCACAGACCTTACAGGTCTTGGGCTTTGTGCAAGTAGCTGCTGCATAATTGTGCTTTATTGTACGCTTTGCCTTACAGGTATTACAGCTTGTATCACAGGCATTTGTGTACTTATGACCTGTCTTCTTGATGGTTGTAACACTCTTCTTTGCAGTACAGCCGTCTCTTGTACAATGCTTACTCTTTGAGCCGTCCTTTGTGCAGGTAGCCTTCTTGTCAGTTGTGTACTTTGAGCTGTACTTGTGGCCGAGAGCCTTTACTGTCTTGTGACCTGAGGTATAGGTCTTACAGTCATTACAGTATACGCCCTTTGTGTAGCCTGCCTTTGTGCAGGTTGCGGCCTTTGCCTTAACGGTCTTTGTGTTCTTGTGACCTGTTGCGGCAATCTTCTTTGTGTAGGAATCTCCGCACTTACAGGTGTATTTCTTTACGCCTGATTTTGTGCAGGTAGCCTTTTTTGTTACCTTTGCTGTGTACTTGTGCTTATGAGCAGCCGCAGAGCTGAAAACAGCATTCAGTCCGCCGTCGATGTCAACAACACCGGTAATTCCCATAATAGCGGGAGCTGCCAGAAGCATCACAAGTACAGTGAATACAATTGCAAGTATTCTCTTTTTCATCTTTGTACCTCCGTTGCTTACCTCTCGGAAAACGAGTAATTTTGGGTACTTGCCCGCATACATTATAACACAGCATACAAATTATAGCAACTATATAATAATAAAAAGGCACGGAACTTTTCACCAAAATTCCGCACCTTATTTTATTAATTACTTATGAACACGAGCCTGTCACTTAAGAATTCAAGAGAAAAGCTGTCATGGGTAATAAGTACCGCGGTTTTACCCGAAATTTCCTCCTTGATAAGCTGCGCCACGCTTCCCAGAGTCTCTCCGTCAAGCTCTCTTAAGGGTTCATCCAGAAAATACAGCTCCCCTCCGTAGGCAAGACACCGTGCAATTGCAAGCCGCCTTTTCATACCGCCGCTGAGTTCGGAGGCTTTTTTATGAATATCCCCCGAAAGACCGCACCTGTCAAGAAAATAAAGGGCTCTTTCCCTGTCCGGTGCCACAGTCAGTATGTTATCAAGGACACTTTTATGGGAAAGCAGTCTGTTTTCCTGAAAAACAAAGCTCATTCTGGGCTTTCCGGAATAAATAACCTGTCCCGAATCAGCCTTTTCAAGTCCTGCAATTATCCTGAGCAGCGTAGTCTTACCTGCACCCGAAGCACCCGTAAGTGCCACACACTCGCCCTTTTTTATACTAAAAGAAACATCGGTCAGAACAGCTTTGCCATCAAAACTTTTCCAAACATTTTTCACTTCAATCATACTGCCGCCCCTCGCTTGCCTAATATGTGTCCGAGAATTTTTTCAAGAATAACACTCAGCACAATAACGGTTATTGTCCATGCAAAAAGTGACGGTGTTTCAAGATACACCTTTGCATCGGATATACCTGCACCTATGGTGTTTTTTGGACTGCAGATAACCTCTGCAGCAATTCCCGCCTTCCAGGAAAGTCCCATGGCGGTTTTTGCGGCAGCCGAAAAATACGGTGTGACAGCCGGGATATATATGTCCCGTATTCTGTTTTTTCTGCTCATATCAAAGCAGTCCGCCATTTCAAGAAGCTTTCTGTCAGGACTTAACAATCCTTCGGCTACATTCGCCCAAACAACAGGTACCGTTATCAGCGCACAGGTAAAGGCAGGAACGGATTTTGATGCCATCAGCACAAGCGCAAGAACTATAAAGGATGCCACCGGTGTAGCCTTTATAATGTGCAGCAGCGGCTGAAACAATGCCTTCAGAACAGCACTCATATGGGTCAGAACACCAAGCATCGCGCCTGCTGCAACACCGATAAGCCAGCCTGAAAGCACCTTATAAAGAGAGCTGAGACAGGATATATAAAACTCTTTTTCTCTCAGCAGCTCCGAGAATGCTTTAACAACAGCGACAGGGGAAGGAACAAGAAGCTCCATCCCCACTAATTCACAGGCTACATACCACACCCCAAGCCAGAACACTATCGCAAGAGGTGTTTTTACAGCCTTTGGCACCGTGAGTCCGACAAAAATATTTTTCTTCATCAGCCTTCTGTTGCCCAGAAGCCGTCAGAGGGTAATTCTCCGCCTACGGACTTCGGCTCTGATTCAAACAGCACCTTAAGGTATGCACTTACATTTTCCTTCATTTCATCGCCTGTCATAAAGGTGATATTGCAGTTAGGAATTGCCTTTGAAGCAACAGCAGCCTTTGCAATGTCAAAGCGTTCAATGATTACTCCTGCCTTTTCGGGATCAGCATTTACTTCCTTTACGGAGTTTTCATAATCAGCGAGGAATGCCTTAACAGCATCGGGATTCTCCTGAAGGAATGCCTTTCTTACGGCAATACAGCCCATTGTAAGCTCGCCGCCGCCGACAGTCTTCCATTCCTTAGTAAGGTCAAGCACTACCTTGAAGCCTGCATCCTGACCCTTCATCTGTGTAACAAAGGGCTCGGGAAGAAGAATAACCTCATAGCCGCCTGCCTTAGCCTTTGTAATAACCTCTGCATGCTCGCTTGCATATTCAACAGTAACATCAGCATCAACAGTAAGTCCGTTTTCTGTGAGAATGTAGTTGAGAACATATTCAGTGGTAGTACCCTTACCTGCAGAAAGAATTGTCTTTCCCTTAAGGTCAGCTACGGTCTTTATTGTATCATCCGCACTCATAAGGTAAATTACACCGAGAGTGTTTACTGCAAGAATCTGAACATTACCTTCAGTCTTTTTGTTAAGCACTGCAGCAACGTTTGTGGGAAGAGCAGCCATATCAAGCTCTCCGTTTATAAGAGCTGTCTGAAGCACATCGGGAGCACCTGCAAGAGTAAGATTATAGTCTGCATTGCCCGTACCCTTTTCATCATTTTCAAGAAGCACTGCAGCACCCATACCTGTAGGGCCCTTAAGAAGACCGATGTTTATAACAGCCTTTTCTGCGGCAGTTGTTTCTTCAGCGGCAGTTGTATTTTCTGCCGTCTCCTCCTCTGCAACATTACCGCAAGCGGTAAACACAAGGCAGAGAGCCAAAATAAGTGATAAAACAGATGCAATTTTTTTCATAAAATTCATTTCCTTTCGTTTATGGTAATCAGTTTTCCGTCTTTTCTGAGAAAGCCCTCATCGGTCAGCCGTTCAAAGGCTCTGTAAAGAGATGTTCTGCCGATACCTAAGGTGGCGGCTAATTTCTGTGCCGACACGGGAAGTGTAAAGGTGTCCGTCCCGAGCCTTTCTGCGGTATCAAGCAGATATCCTCTCAGCGCTTCTGCAGAATCAGGTGCAGTTATACTTTCAATCTTTTCACTCAGAAAGCATATTTTACGGCTGAGCAATGACAGATATTTTTCAAGAATTTCGGGATATCTTCCGAAAAGTGACATAAGCTGCTCTCTTGAAATAAAGAGAATTCTCACATTATCTCCTGCCGTAACAGTTGTCGGAAAAGAAGAAGCATCTCCGAAAAGACAGGACATTCCGGAAATTGCACCAGCTTCAAGCCTGCTCATAAAAAGCTTTCCCTTACCAGTGTCCTTTGACACCTCAAGAAATCCCTTCAGCACAAGAGCAAGACGTACATCCGTGTTACAGGGAGAAAAAACCGTTTCTCCTTTTCTGAATACAGCTCTTTCATAAGCTCCCGATTCCAGCAGCTCGGATATAAGAGCCTCGTCAGCATCGGAAAACAGAGAGCTTTTCTTCAGCGCCTCTATGTCATTTTTCCTCATAAAACACAACCTTTCAGCAAAAATGCCTGAAAACTGTTCCTTTTGGAACATTATAACAGCATTTTTCGAAATTGTCAACAGTTTAACAATGTCAAAAAACGGTATTTACAAAAAGCACTTGCGTTAATGTAGTAAATAAGGTATAATTACTTCATAATATGCCGTATTTTACACATTCGGAGGTAATTCTATGAAAACCAACACCGCAAAAAGAGCAATATGCATACTTTTGTGTATGCTTATGGCACTTGCAACTCCCTTAAGCGCATTTGCAATAGACCTTAACAGCGTACCCGTGATTTACGTAGGTGAAATGGGAGACAATTCTCTTTATGAAAAGCCCAACACAACCGAAGCAACATCTGTATATGATGCGACCTCATCTGAATTTTCAAACAATCTTACAAAAATTGTTTCAGGCGTAATCATGTCTGATTTCTCTGACGTTGCAACAAACATTCCCAGCGTAACAACAGGCATCAAGGGAATAATGGATCCCATACTCTGTGACGAAAACGGTAACTCACAGAACCCCGACATAGGTGCCTGGCAGTACCCTGATGCCATTTCCGCATACGCCGAGGATCCTGTTTTTTCAGATAATCTCAAGGCATTATCAGCAGCTGCATCAGGATTTATAAGCACAAACGAAATTTTCTTTTTCGCCTATGACTGGCGACTTGATCCCATTGATACGGCAACAAATCTGAGAAATTTCGTTGACTACGTAAAAGCCGAGACAGGAAAGGCAAAGGTCGCAATTCTCAGTGTAGGCTACGGCGGTATTATCACAAACACATATCTCTGTGAACACTCTGCACACGCAGCAGCAAGCATAACATCAACAGTTTTCTATGATTGTTCCATTCTCGGAAACTCTATAATCGGAGACTTTATGTCCGGAAGAGTTGTCAGAACAAATGCCGATCACGACAACTTTTTTAATGATATGAAGGAAATCAACGGTGAGTACCGCGGAGATGCATTTATGTCCTTCCTTACCGATGACTCATCAGGCATCATAAGCAGCATCGGATCAAGTATTCTCGGCGACAGCTCACTGGCATCCCTTCTTATGAAAATAGGTTTGCTTTTCGGTATATCTATCGCCAACACCCAGAATGTTAACGAGGATATAGGTAAAGCATACAACAAATTTGCAAGTAATGCAGACAGCGCTATATATGAGGATTTCCTGAAGGAATACTTAAGAAATATGCCCGGTCTCTGGGCACTTGTTCCTACTGAAAGCTTCAGTGCTGCTATAGAATTCCTTTTTGGCGATGAACGCCCCGGCAACACTCTCAAAAGCAAGATATATGCCTACAGAGAAGTGTTAAGTAAGACGGAAAACACCTTTACAACTGCAAAAAACAACGGCATAAATGTTTGTGTTGTTGCAGGCTACAACTATCAGATTCTCCCCGTAACAGTAAGCCTTGACGATGTATCCGACGGTATCGAATCCGTAAAATACTCCTCTGCAGGCGCAGTTACAACAGACAACAGCACAGAAGCGCTCCACACAGCCCGTTGCACAAACCAGAAGCATTCACACCTTTCTCCCGATGCTGATATAGATGCAGCCTACTGTATCCTCCCTGAAAACACCTGGTTCCTCAAGGGTGTTGCCCACGGTGATATGACCTCCGAATCAGTAGCCACCTTCCTGGCATGGCTTCTTCTTGCCGATGCACAGAGAAACATCAGGGAAAATGTGTACTATACACAGTATATGTTATATTCAAGCTATTCAAAGGCACTCAACCCCTACACCTCTCCTGATGACGAAGCGAGTGATGCTATCCCCGGTGATATCAACTACAGCGGTGTTGTAGACGCAGCCGATGCAAGACTTACCCTCAGAGTTGCTGTCGGTCTTGAAAATATCAATAAGGAGACAAAGCTCCTTGCAGATGCGGACGCAGACGGAATTGTAACAGCAGCAGATGCAAGACTTATCTTAAGATACGCTGTAGGTCTTGAGGAAATCTTACCCGTACAGTGATTATAAATAAAAGGACGATGCACACGCACCGTCCTTTATTGTTTTACACAGTGAAATCTACTTATTCACTATTCACTGTTACTTATTACTTCAAAAAATCTGCAGCTGCAGATTTTTTCATATCCACCATGCAGCAGTTGTATCCTCTGTAATAAGGCAATTCTTAAGAGTACCGACAGCCTTTGAAAGACCCTCATTCTGACTCATAAGAGAATCCTCGTGCTCAATGGAAAGAGCCCAGTCATAGCCTACAAGACGGAGATTGGAAATAATATCCTTCCAATAAAGCTCGTCATTGCCGTAGCCAACAGAACGGAAAATCCAGGAGCGGTTGATTTCATCGCTGTAAAGCTTTGTATCAAGCACGCCTGTTCTTGCGGTGTTGTATTTATCAATTCTTGTATCCTTTGCATGCACGTGGAAAATAGCTTCCCCGAGTGCGCGGATAACAGCAACAGGCTCCATACCCTGCCAGATAAGGTGGCTGGGGTCAAAGTTAGCACCGATTTCGGGACCTACTGCCTCACGCAGGCGAAGAAGAGTCTCTGTGTTATATACACAGAAGCCGGGATGCATTTCGAGAGCAATTTTGTTTACGCCGTGCTCCTTTGCAAATGCAACAAGGTTCTTCCAGTAGGGAATAAGCACCTCATTCCACTGATAGTCAAGTATATCAAGGAAATCGTTAGGCCAGGGGCAGGTTACCCAGTTGGGGTATTTTGCACCCTCATAGTCACCGGGACAGCCTGAGAAGGTATTAATCTGATGAAGACCTAACTTCTCTGCAAGTAAAATTGCATTTCTGATAGCCTTATCGGCAGCCGCAGCCTCCTCCTTATTGGGATGCACGGGATTTGAGTGGCAGGACAGAGCGGAAATTTCAACATTGTACTTCTTTATAAGAGCCTTGAAATCCTCAAGTGCCTTTTCATCATTAAGAAGCACCTCGGGATCTGCGTGTGCATTTCCCGGATAACCGCCCACACCGATTTCAACCATCTCGATACCGAGAGATGTAAAATATTTCAGTGCCTCTTCAAGAGAGAGGTTACTTAAAAGTGTAGTAAAAACACCAAGCTTCATTTCGTGTTCCTCCTGTTTTATACGGTAGGGGCATTTTTACCCGATACCGATATAGATATATTTTTCATAATGAATCAGCAAAAGTTAAACAGCGGGAGGGGAAAAGCCTCCCCTACCGCATATCAGCCTTTACTTTTCTCCAAAGTCCGAAATCCGAATTCCGAATTCACTTATACATTGGCTTTAAGCCATTCCATGCTTCTTGTGATGTCGGAGAGTCCGTCGGGCTCGGGATCGTCATTTTCAAGCACAAGCCATTCAATGCCGTTGTCCTTGGCAGCTCTTACAACAGTTGCAAGGTCATTGTTACCCTCGCCGAGAGCCATAGGATGACCGTCAATACCGTCCTTGATGTGCAGATGAACAATTCTGTCCTTATATTCGGAAATAAGAGCATAGTTGTCCTTGCCGGCGTGGAATGACCAGTATGTATCCACCTGCATATGACAAGCAGCAGCAAGTCTTTCAAAAATTGTACCGGGTACGGTATTGTAAAGAGGCTCAAGGAATTCCTGAGTATGATTGTGGAAATACACATTAATGCCCTGCTCGGAAGCAATTCTGTCGGCATTACCCATAATTTCAATAACATTATTAAGGGCAGTCTCGGTTTCCGTGTCAGCACCGCCGATACCGAGAGTCTTTGCACCGAGAATTTTACCGGCCTTGATTGTTTCATCAAGCTTTTCGGGAGCAAAATCACCAAGTCCCATATGAGCGCCTACAGCCACAAGACCTATTTCGTCAAGTGCCTTTTTAAGCTCCTCGGGGGTGTAGCCGTGAAAGCCGGCAAATTCAACGCCGTCGAAGCCGAGAGCCTTCACCTTCTTAAGAATATCAATAAAATTCTCACCGTTTTCCATATGATGGCGCAGAGAATATAACTGAACAGCAAGCTTCATCTTTTTTCTCCTCAGTCTTCAAAATATACAGCCTTGCCTGTCTTTGCGGACTCATAGATAGCTTCAAGAATCTTTGTTACGCAAAGAGCCTGCTCGGGAAGAACGCAGGGATCTGTGTCGTTGATGATAGCATTGATCCACTGATACATATCAAGCTCAGAGGGATCACCCTTCTTGCCGTCATAGAAAGCAACCCCGCCTGCATCGAGGTTGGGAGTTTCAATTGTCTGTCTGCCGTGCTTAACCTTGTTGACACGAAGATCACCCTTTGTTGTAACACCGCCGTCAACACCGCAGAGTGTGAAGCATGCTTCATTAGCATCTGCAACGTTAAGTGCCCAGGAAGCCTCAAGCATAACAACAGCGCCGTTCTTCATAACGATGTGACCGAATGCTGAATCCTCAACTGTGAACTTTTCGGGATCCCAGTCACCCCATGCGTTTGCTGTATTTGTCTGATCAGCAAGCTTTCTGAAGGTGTTACCTACAACCATCTTGGGCTCGTAGTTGTCCATCATATAAAGAGTAAGGTCAAGAGCGTGAGTACCGATATCGATAAGAGGACCGCCGCCCTGCTCGTATTCGTTAAGGAAAACACCCCAGGTGGGAACTGCTCTGCGGCGGATAGCGTGTGCCTGAGCATAGTAAATCTCACCGAATTCGTTTTCCTTACATGCATCCTTTACAAAAAGGTTTTCTGTGCACTGACGGTTCTGATAACCGATTGTAAGCTTCTTGCCTGTTCTCTTTGCTGCTTCAAGCATAGCCTTACCTTCAGCATAGGTCTTTGCCATGGGCTTTTCACACATAACGTGCTTGCCTGCTTCAAGTGCATCTATAGTAATGAAAGAATGGGAACGGTTGGGGGTACAAACGTGAACCACATCAATTGTCTCGTCCTTGAGAAGCTCCTTGTAATCCTCATAAACCTTTGCGTCCTCTGTACCGAACTTCTCAGCAGCCTTTTCGGCTCTTTCAAGAATAATGTCACAGAATGCAACCAATTCAAGCTTGTCGTCAAGCTTTTTGAGATTGGGCATATGCTTGCCGTTTGCAATACCGCCGCAGCCGATAATACCGATTCTTAATTTTTTGTCCATAATAATTTCCTCCGTTCAGGTTTTTAAACCGATAAATAACGAAATTTGTGTATATTCCGGATACATATACACCTTCATTATATATATTAAAAATTTCATATTCAAGGAAAATATGAAAATGCCAAAAAAAATTACACCCCTTGTTTTTGTGCATATTATACAATATTTGTCTGTATAACATATCTGTCGCGTTCAAAACAAAAAAAGGGACTGCAAAAAACTTATCGTCTTTCACAGTCCTTCTGAATTAATTATTAACATCAACAATTGCCGTTTCGGGAAGATTTGCAGAGCGTATTGCGCTGATAAACGAGGCACCGCCTGATGCTCTCATTGTCACCTTTATGAATTTATCGGGCTCGGGTCTTGACAATGCCCCCGTCACGCTGTCCTGCTTCCAGACACCCGAATTTATAAGTCCCACCGTAAGAATAACCGAATCTCCCTTTTTCTCAATATCGGTTACCTCGGGAGTATAAAAGGGCTCAAGTGCAGTAAGGGGAATATAGTAGCAGCTTTTTTCCGCATTATATGAAAATTCATAGCCGTAGCCCGTTACACTTGTGTGGACACCCGGCTTGTCCGTGCCGAAATATTTCGTATAAGCTGCCTCAACCTCTGCAACGGGTAAGGCAAGCTCACCTGTTGAATAATCGTACTTATCAGGATCAAGATCTGCAGCTATAATACTCCATACGGCAATTTCAATAAGCTCCTCAGAGGAGGCACCGGTAATATCATCAAAGGGAGTCGGGTCAACAGCCGCAACAGCCACAAGGAACTGATTATATGCACTCATTTCCTGAGCTTTTTTCTCCTGACCTCGATCCTTTATGAAATTTACACCCCATAAAATGCAGGCAGCGAAGCCGATGAGAGAGAAAACAACTGCAAGCAGTCCGAAAACAAAGCCGAATTTTCTTGCAGCTTCTTCCTTTCTTCTGCCAAGCTCTCTGCGGTATGCATTTTCATTATCAAAAAGAGGATTACCCTCTCTTACTGTATCATCCATATCGTTTCTTCCTTCTTAAATACCTAAATAGGGACGGGGATTCACACGGTTACCGTTTACTCTTACTTCAAGGTGAAGGTGCGGTCCCGTTGAAAATCCGGTAGACCCCACTCGAGCAATAGGCTCACCTGCCGCAACAATCTGTCCGGGAATAACCATAAATGAATCTGCAAGGCAATGTGCATAAAGGGTCTGGAGTCCGCCGCCGTGGTCTATAATCACATAATATCCGTAGCTTGAATGAACAGCAGTCAGCACCACGGTTCCCTGTGCTACGGCAATTATAGGCTTGCCGAGGCTTGTTCCCGGTGAATTACCCATACCGAGGTCAATACCTCCGTGAAGCTTACCCCAGCGGTAGCCGTAATCGGAGTTTATTCCGTATGCACCGATAATGGGCCACAGGAATATTCCGCCCATTGTGTTGGAATATGCTTCATCAAGAGGCTTTATTCCTATCTGGACTCTTTCCGATACGGGCTTTGTAACGGAAAGCCTTGATGTTTCTTGCGAGGAAACCCTTTTTCCGCCCTCAAAGGTTACAAGACTCGTAACCTGATCATAGCCCTTCTGTCCGGCAAGCAGCACCCTTTCGGAGCCGCTGTAAAGAGCATTTGTCTTTATTTCAACACGTTCAAAATCAACTGTCTCATTTGTAACCTCAGCTCTTACCTCTTTAAGAGTAAGTCTCAGCTGCTGCTCCAGCACCTTTATCTGCGAGCCGGGAGCAAAGGTCTTTGTATCTGCAGCAAGACCGTTAAGACGAAGAAGTCCGTCTTCTGTCATATTGTATGCAGCAGCCACTGTCGCCGGGGTATCCCCCTCAGTCACATTGTGTAAAATTACCTTCGCTTCCCCCTTTGAAAGGGTATCCAGAAATTCATCGGCCGTAAGCACCGATTTCTCAGCATAAAGCCCCTGACGGAATTCAATCTCCTCAGCAAATGACACTACAAAGCTGCCGTCCGTACGGTTCTCATCAAGAAGCCCTTCTATAACTGCTCTGGCCTGGCTTTCGCTTTCAACGGCACACAAAAGACTGCCGTCAACAAAAACTCCGCATGCAGCAACACCTGCAGCCGTGCTTTTCTGAAGTAAGCTGTCGCGCAGCTCCTGAGTGCCGGTAAGGCTGTTTCTTTCTTTTATTGCAAGAGAATATGTTACAACGGGAAGTGAGGCTTCCTTATCTGCAAGAAGCAATATTTCACGGGCAGAATTCTTTGCCTCAATAAAGCTGCTTTCATCCGCAACAAAGCCCAATATCTCACCGTCAGCTGCAATTTCAAGGCAGAGTGTCTTCTCTGAAAGGATATTTATACCGACGAGAACACCGAAGGTCAGCATCAGCGGAAGCACCCATAATGCCACATTTTTAAGAGAGTATTCATACCTTCCGAGAGCCTTTTTTATATAGTAGAAAATAACCGACGGAAGGGAAAGAGGATGACTGAATAAAATTCTGAAGCATCTCTTGCCTGCTCTTGTGACATCATCGGCATAAGAGGACGAAGAAGTACCCGAGGGAGCAAAAAACATTACAAGGCATCTGAAAATAAGACGTATAAGCCGTCTTACTTTTCTGACGGCAAACCGAAGAGGACGGCGGAAAACAGCATTTAAAAGCATAATAATACTTTCGGAATACGCTTCGCCGAATAAGGCTATCATATTATAAACACGGAAAAAAAACGGATCCTTGCCGTACATTCTGCCCCTCCTTTCGGTAACGGTAATGCTGTGTACTTAAATTTTTGCGGATACGAAATAATGATAGCATAAAATATATCCTCAATCAAGTGGAAAATTCATCCCTGCGGCACACTAAATTTATTGATATTCTCATTTTATTATGCTACAATAAAATTAATCTTAACTTTTTTATAACATTTTGTGCGGAGAAACATTATGCTGAAATTCATATCCTGGAATGTAAACGGACTCAGAGCCGTCACCAACAAGGGCATTTTCCGTGAAGCTTTTTCACAGCTTAATGCCGATTTTTTCTGTCTTCAGGAAACAAAGCTTCAGGAAGGACAGATTGATCTGACCTTTGAAGGCTACGAAAGCTACTGGAATTATGCCGAGAAAAAGGGCTACTCGGGAACTGCAATTTTCACAAAGCACACACCCGAAGTCGTCAGCTACGGAATAGGTGTTCCCGAGCTTGACAACGAGGGCAGAGTAATCACCCTTACCTATCCCGATTTTCACCTTGTAACGGTATACACCCCCAACGCGAAGGAAGACCTTTCAAGGCTTAACTACAGACAAGTCTGGGAGGATGCCTTTCTTTCCCACCTTAAAAAGCTGGAAGAGACAAAGCCCGTTATATTCTGCGGCGACTTAAATGTTGCCCACAGGGAAATTGACCTGAAAAACCCCAAGCCAAACCGCGGCAAGGCAGGCTTTACCGATGAGGAAAGAGAAAAATTCAATACCCTTTTAGAGTCCGGATTTACCGATACCTTCCGCTATTTTTACCCCGACAAAGCAGCGGAATATTCCTGGTGGTCATACCGTTATAACGCAAGGGCAAACAATGCAGGATGGAGAATTGACTACTTTGTCACCTCAAAGGCTCTGGATGAGAAGCTCATATCCGCATCAATTCATCAGGAGATTTTCGGCTCCGACCACTGCCCCGTTGAACTTATTATTGATTTGAAGGTGTAACTTATGAGAAATATTATAGATCTCAGCAAATGCTGGAATTTTTCCGCAGATGCAAAGGAGGGGGAAAAGAAGATTGCCGATTCCGTGGTAAATCTCCCCTTTTTCCACAGCATATCCACAATGCCCTGCGGTATCTTTTCAACTGACTGGACTGCCCTTGAGGAGCATCACGGAAAAACAGTTTATCTTGATTTTTCCCAGATAAGCGGTGAGGCTCAGGTTTACTGCAACGAAAAGCTGCTGACAAAGCACACCGTGGGAAACTGCGGCTTTCGCACACAGCTTACAATTAACGCACAGATGGGAGAAACCTATAATATTTCCGTAAGAGTCACACCCGCTCCACGCCCCGACGGACTGTTTTCATTCGGCAGCGTATCTCTTATTGCAGTTGACTCATCCCATTTCAATATGACGGATTTCGGAAAGGGTGTTTTCATTTTCCCCGAAAACAAAAACACGGGAGTTGAAATCACAATAAAGACCGAAATTATACGTCCCAACAACTACGATATCGTTTCCTACACAGTATACGGAATGAAGGGTGAGCCCATAGCAGCAAAAACCTGCAAGCCCACTGCACCCGATACTGTAATTGAAATCCCCTGCCACCAGCTGTGGGACGGACAAAGTGACCCCTATACCTACACATTGGAAGCAAAGCTTCTGCGTGATTCCCTTTGTCTTGACGAGGTCACATCTGTTTTCGGAATAAAGGAAACTGGGCTCGGCTCTGACGGATTTTTATACCTCAACGGCTTCAAGCTCCCCTTAAGCGGTGTTGTGCTGACAGACTGCTCAGCAGTAAAAACCGATATGGAAAACCTGAAAAAGTTAGACGGCAATCTGCTTCTTTCCCGTATTCTGCCCACAAAAACAAACCTTCTCTCCGTTTGTGACAAGGAGGGTATGCTTTTCTGGTACTGTCTTCCCTTCTCGGGAGATACGGAAAAAGACAAGGAGCAGCTTAAGGAATTTATCTCACTTTACAGAAACCACCCCTCTCTCACTGCAGTAGTCCTCGCAGAGGAGGGCGGAAATGAATATTTTGACGAAATGTCCGCCTGGCTTTCAGAGCTTGAGCCTTCCCTGCTTGCCGTTGCCGAAAGAAATATGAATTCCCCCGATGACGAGATATCGGAAAAGGCAAAGGCAGTGCTTCTGAAAATCCCCAGCTGGAGCGCTCCCGAATCCTTCATTACCTTCAACGGCAGATTTTCCTACCTTCAGGAAAAATATCCCGATAAATGCTTTGCCGTGCTGCCCGAAAGCCCCGACAAGGCAGACAAGACTCCCGAGGAGCTGGGTGAATGGCACATAAGAATGTGGAACACCTTCTGCCGACAGAAAATCGTAGCCTACATCGGCGGTCTTCTCTCCGACGGTAAGGAGGTAAACTCAAAAAGAGGTCTCGTAAGCAGCACAAGAGACCGCTTCTATGATATTTTCTGGTACTATAAGTCCCAGTTCTCAGTAAAGAGCTTCATAAAAATCTGCGAGCTTGACACCCTCGAAACCTTCGACAAGACAATTGATATAAAGTGCATCACAAACAGCAATAATATAAAGCTTCTTGTCAACGGTAAGGATAAAAAGTACAAGCCCGAAAAAATTACCGACGGAGTTTACGTCTTCCGCCAGCTGAAGCTGAAAAGGGATGAAAACCTCATCGAGGTATCCGCCGGCACCGAATGCGACAGCATAACGATAATCAGAGTTTAAGGAAAAGTGCACACAAATCCCCGTCTTTGACGCACGAAATATTTATTGTGTCGTGCCACAACCCGAATTTATTCGTATTTTCCCCTTACTGCCTCGCCTCAGCAAAGCATTGTGCTTGTTTTTCGGCTCTTCGCGGTACCATTGTACACCCCTCCCTCAGAAACATAGTCGTCTTGCTTCCCTTGGGGTGGTCGCAACACTCCTTGTTTCTTCACCAAATTCGTGTGCCTTATTCTGCCCCCGGCAGCGGCACACTCATTTGCCCAGAGCCGAAAAACCCAAAGACCGGCAATTTCTGTGCCCTTTCCCGTTCTCTGACCAACTCACATCAGACCTTATGAGGTTAGTTTTATCACACGCGTAAGGCTACTATAATAAATTTCCGCTAAATGCCCATATTCCGCCCGTCTGCCTCCGCTTATCTGCGGATAATCGGCACATACGGACAAAATATGAACATTTCCCGTCAAACGGGATGTTATGATCTTTTTTATACAGCAATTTGTCCTTTTTCACCGTAGGGGAGGGATCTTTCCTCCCGTTTCAGAAAATTGATATCATACACAACGGATATAAATAAAACGAGGTGTTATTATGAGAGAGCATATCTGGGCAAACCATGCCCACGTTTTCCCCGAAAAATCAAAGCCCGGTGCAACAATAAACGACTTAAAGGAGCTTATGGCAGAATGCGGCATAGAAAAGGCTGTCTGCTTCACCTGCTTCAAGGATCAGTTTGCCCGTTCGGGGCTTCCCGGAGACAGACTTGACTGGCTCTACAATGAAATAAAGAACGATTCCTCCCTTATCGGCTTCGGCACCGTTGATTTTGAGGACGATGATGTGGATTATCAGATAGACAAAATGATTTCCTACGGCTTTAAGGGCATAAAGCTTCATCCTGCCTTTCAGGGTGAAAATGTAATGTCCTTCAAGTCCCAGAGAGTATACAAAAAAGCGGAAAGAGAGGGACTTTTCCTCTCCTTCCACACAGGCTTTCACTGGCACCCCATAAAGGACTATAATCTTCTTCTTTTTGATGAGGTTGCCTGGTGCTACCCCGAATTAAAATTCAGCATGGAGCACATAGGCGGCTATCACTTCTTCCGTGAAGCCCTTGCGGTTATGTGCAACAGCGAAAGAAATTCCGATACCGATACTGTTTTTGCAGGCTGGACTACCATCGCAATGAGCGAAAACGGTCTTCCCGGCAAGTGGTCACTTACCGACGATGAGCTTCGCACCGTAATACATCAGACAGGCAACACACGAAGCATCTTCGGACTTGATTTCCCCTATAACAAGGCAGATTACGTAAAAAAGGCAATTGAAAGAATAGAAAATCTTAACATTCCCGAGGAAGCCAAGGAAGGGATTCTCGGCAAAAACCTCAAGACGGCTCTGGGAATGTAGTACTGCGGAAAATACCGTAATTCTCATAAAACCTTCTGTTGTAAAATAAGTCCGAGCAATAAAGGACAGACAGCATTTTTCCCCTGACACTTCCTCTTCCGAAAATACTGCGCAGCCTGAAAAATGAAATTTCAGAAAGAACTTCATTTGTAAAGCCGGCGGAATTTTTCAGTATTTCAAAAGGATTCTGCCCGGGACATCTTATAAAAAGCAGCTCAGAAAGAAAATATCTCCCCGAGATGTAAAAATAAAAGCCGTATCCCATTATCAGTAACAGTATAAATGCGGCAATAAGTGTAAAAAACATCAGCCTCTGAATGCTTCCCCCAACGGCAAAGCTCCTGAAAATCAATACAGCCACACACCCTGCAGGAGAAAGAAAAAACAAAAGCCACAGAAGGCTCAGACACCTCATAATCAGCGAAAAAGCCATAAATCTCACAACCGTACCGAATTTCAGAAGAGTGAACGGCTTCGGAAATTCACTGTCCTGAATACTGTAAAGTCTCCCCGAAAAATGAAGCCTGTGGGAGAAGTAAAAATATAACAGCACGGCAGTTCCTGCGAAAGCCGGCAGCATCAGTACATTTCTCTTGGCTTCAAAGCCGAAAAAATTTATTTCACCCGAAAAAAATGAAGCGCGAAGCACCCAGAAGCAGACAAAAATACCAAGGGATATCACTCTTATAAAAAGCTGCTCTCTTCTGAGTGAGGATTTTTCCCTCAACAGAAAATAACCTGCACGTATTTTTCTCTCACGCATTTTCTTTCTCCCCCTTCTCTTATTGAGTTTAACCCCGTTTTTCCCACATTATTCATGAAGGAAACAGACTATGAATGACATCAGAACAACAGATATCCGTTTCCTTAAGGGAATCGGAGATAAAAGAGCTCAGAGCTTCAGAAGACTTGGCATTGAAACGGTAGAAGATCTTCTTACCTTCTTCCCCCGCACCTACGAGGACTGGAAGAATATAACCCCCATAACGGAAGCAGCGGAAAATCAGACCGTTGCATTAAAAGGTATAATGCTGGCAAAGCCCCTGCCCGTAAAGACACGCAGCGGAAAGCTGATGTACCGCTCATCAGCCACAGACGGAAAAGGCATAATTCACCTTACCTTCTTCAATAACCGCTATGTTGCGGATGACCTTAAGGAAGGTCATGAATTCATCTTTTACGGCAAGGTAAAGATAAATGATATGGGCGGCAAGGAAATGCTCTCCCCCAAATACTTAAAAGCCGAAACAGGCGAGAGGCTTCACCCCGTATATTCCGAAACCTATGACCTTAATTCAAGGGCAATAGCAAAAGCCGTAAAAACCGCCCTCGACACCTTCGGTGGGCAGTTAAAGGAAACACTTCCCACCGAACAGATATTAAAATACAAGCTTCCCTCATATTCCGATGCAATACGGATGATACATTTCCCCGAATCGGAAAATGATATAAAGCATGCCAGAAGACGGCTTATTTACGAAGAACTGCTGATACTGCAGTTAGGCATTCTCTCACAGGGAAGAAAGCCTGACGAAGAAACAGAATATGTAATAAAAAACGACTGCACAAAGGAATTTATTGAAAGACTTCCCTTTGACCCCACCGGTGCACAGAAGCGCGCAATAAAGGAATGTATTTCCGATATGAAAATGCACTCCCCCATGAGACGGCTTCTCCAGGGAGATGTAGGCTCGGGTAAAACCGCAGTTGCAGCCGCCCTTATGTACTGCACCGTAAAAAACTCATACCAATGCGTGCTTATGGCACCCACGGAGGTTCTTGCTCGTCAGCACCTTGACACCTTCAACCGCTTTTTAGAGGGAACAGGCATAAAAACCGTGCTTCTCACAGGAAGCACTACCGCAAAAAACAAAAGAATCATAAAAGAACAGATTTCTTCGGGAGAAGCGGATATTATCATCGGCACCCACGCGGTTATAACCGATGACACCCGTTTTAATAACCTCGGACTTGTAATAACCGATGAGCAGCACCGCTTCGGTGTTAATCAGAGAGCCGCACTCAGAGAAAAGGGAAACTCCCCCCACGTGCTTGTTATGAGTGCAACCCCCATTCCCCGAACTCTTTCTCTCATCATCTACGGTGACCTTTCCATTTCCGTGCTTGATGAAAAGCCGAAGGGAAGAAAGGATGTAAAAACCTACCGGGTGCCCTCACACTACCACGAAAGACTCTATAGCTTCATAAAAAAAGAGGTGAAAAAGGGCAACCGCTGTTATATCGTCTGCCCTATGGTAGAGGAAAACGAGGAAACAGATATTGACCTTAAATCCGCCGAGGAGTATTATAAGCTTCTTTCAGGAACCGTATTTTCAGATATAAAATGCGGACTTCTCCACGGCAAAATGAAGCAACGGGAAAAGGACGAGGCTATGCTGGGCTTCAAAAACGGCGATATACAGGTGCTTATATGCACCATTGTAATAGAGGTAGGCATTGATGTACCTGAAGCCAATGTAATTGTAATTGAAAATGCCGAGCGATTCGGTCTTTCCCAGCTTCACCAGTTAAGAGGACGTGTGGGGAGAGGCTCGGAGGAATCTCACTGTATCCTTGTCAGCGACTCCGGGAACGAAGACACAAAAAAGCGTCTTGAAATTATGTGCGAAACCTGTGACGGCTTTAAGATTTCCGAGGAGGATCTGAAAATGAGAGGTCCCGGTGATTTCTTCGGCTCAAGGCAAAGCGGTCTTCCCACCCTTAAAATCGCATCCCTTATGACAGACTCAAGAATACTTTACGCTGCCCGCGACGAAGCAGAAAAAATCCTCGCCGCCGACCCTCACCTTGCATTCCCTCAGAATAACCACATAAAAAACAGAATCTCCCTGCTTTTCGCAGATATCTCTTAACACTCCGTACCACGACATCACTTAAACATAACCGTTTACCGTTATCTCTCAAATCCCCCCCGTTTGACGGAAAATGTTCATATTTTGTTCGTATGCACCGTTTATCCGCAGATAAGCGGTTGCAGACGGGTGAAATATGGGCATTTAACGGAAATTTCTCACATTCACCTTACGCGTGTGACAAAACTAACTTAACAAGGTCTGCACCCTGTAAAGTCAACTCTCGTGTAAAGTGGCAGAAATTGGCGGATTTGTGTTTTTTATCGCTGGCAAGGTATACAATGGTATTCCGAAGCGATAAAAAACAAGCACTTAAAAATTTCACGGCACGGCACACAGTAAAAATACAGGCAAAACTAAAGTGTTCCGCAATTCATTGATAAAACCGTGCGTCAAAGACGCTGATTTGTGACACTTTACACATACTTACACACAAAGGAGAATTATAATGAATAAAATTTTGAACGCAAACTGGATAAAGCCCTCTCGTCAGAAAAAGGACGTAGGTGTTGACTTCATTAAAAGCTTCACAGTAAAGCCCTTCCCCGTAAAGGCTGTTCTTGAGATAAGCTGTCTCGGTGTTTACGACTGCAAAATCAACGGCAAGCCCGTAACATCTTCGGTGCTTAACCCCGGCTGGACTGACTACAACAAGCGTATTCAGTATCAGACCTGGGATGTAACCGACCTTATAGAAAACGAAAATACCATCACCGTAGGCACGGGCATCGGTTGGAGATTCCACAGATGGTATGACCTTTCCTCTAAAATTATTGCACCTCACACCACCGCTGTTATTGCCGCTCTTACACTCACCTACGAAAACGGCGAGGTAGTAAGCATTTACACAGATGACAGCTGGGCAACAACCGAGAACAAAGTCCGCTATAACCATATGTACAACGGCGAAACCGTTGATTACAATTTCAAGAGCGGCAAGCCCGTTCCCGTAACCGTAATTCCCTACACAAAGGACACTCTCATTCCTCAGGAGGGCGCACTGATTACCGAGCAGGAAGTAATCCGCGGCAAAGAGCTGATAATTACCCCCGAGGGCGATACCGTAATTGACTTCGGTCAGGAAATCACAGGCTATCTCTCCTTCTATTTCAAGGGAAGCAAGGGGGACAAGGTAACAATAAAGCACTTCGAAAAGCTTACTAAGGAAGGCAATGTATATCTGGAGAATCTGCGCTCAGCAAAGCAGGAATTAACAGTTATTTCAGACGGCAAAAGCCACCTTATAAAGCCCGTTTACACATTCTACGGCTTCAGATATATTGCAGTTGAGGGTATGGAAATTTCCTCTCCCGATGAAATCTGCGCTGTAGTTGTACATTCCGAAATGGAAAGAACGGGATATTTCAAATGCTCGGACGATATGATAAATCAGCTTTTCCATAACATAATCTGGGGACAGAAGGGCAATTTCCTTGATGTACCCACAGACTGCCCCCAGAGAGACGAAAGACTTGGCTGGACGGGTGATGCTCAGGTTTTCTGCAAGGTTGCAAGCTACAACTTCAATGTTGAAAAATTCTTTAAGAAGTGGATGGGCGATCTTCGCGCAATGCAGAAACCCTCAGGCACAATGCCCTCCTTTGTTCCTACAAAATTTGACGATGACGGCGGCTCCTCTGCCTGGGCAGACATTGCCACGGTGCTCCCCTGGCAGATGTATCTTACCTACGGAAACGAGGAGCTTTTAAGAGAAAACTATCCCATGATGAAAAAATGGGTAGACTTTATGAGAAAATGGGCTCTCAAGAAAAAGCCTGACGAGGGTATCTCAACAAATCCCTATCTTTACGAAGGACACTGGCACTTCGGCGACTGGCTGGCACTTGACCTTCCCGATAAGGAAGCAGTTGAGGGTGCAACGGAAAAGGATATTATCGGCTGTGCCTTCTTCTACTATTCGACCACTCTTCTTATTAAGGCATCAGAGGTACTGGGAATTGAGTGTAAATACTACAAAAATCTTCTTAAAAACATAAAAAAGGCATTTATCGGCAGATTCATAGATGAAGACGGCAGAATGTACTGCAACACCCAGACAGCCTGTGTGCTTGCCCTTCACTTCGGACTTTATAACGACAAGCAGCCTATAGCACGTCAACTTACAGAGCTGGTAAAAAAATTCGGACATCTTACAACGGGCTTTGTAGGCACGCCCTATCTTCTTCACGTGCTCTCCGATATCGGTGAAAATGACCTTGCATACGAGCTTCTCTTAAGAGATGAATTCCCCTCATGGTGCTATCCCATCACTCAGGGCGCCACAACAATGTGGGAGCGTTGGAACGGCTATAAGCCTGACGGCACATTCGCCACCCCCGATATGAACTCCTTCAACCACTATGCTTACGGTGCAGTGGGCGACTGGATGTATGAAAAGATGTGCGGTATAACCCAAAAAGAGGGTACCGCAGGCTTTAAGAATCTTGTTTTCGCTCCCGTAATTTCAGACCGCTTCACCTTCGCAGAGGCTTCGATAAAAACCGAAAACGGTACTGTTGCCTCCCGCTGGGAGAAAACTGAAAAGGGCGTGCTTTACACCTTCACCGTACCCGAAAATACAGAGGCTGCGGCAGTAATTAACGGTAAGACATTCGCATTAAACATAGGAATCAACAAAATAGAATTATAATTTTTGTAAAATACTCATAAAAAAACCTGAAACGGAATATTTTTCTGCAAATGCTTTGATTTTTACAATAAATATGTTATAATGTTTTAGTGTGTGGGCATTTTTCGTCATAAAAATGCCCCACCCGGTTTTGACTTATTCCTCATTTTATATATAAATGTTTTTGTTAAGGATGTGCTTTCGTGGAAAAATATGTTATTACGGGTAAACAGCGTCTTTCCGGCGAAATAGAAATAAGCGGTGCAAAAAACTCAGCAGTTGCAATTCTCCCTGCAACAGTTTTAATCAAAGGCAGATATTTCATTGATAATGTACCCGACATTGCTGACATTTCCGTAATCATTGATATATTAAGATACCTGGGGGCTCAGGTAAATATATCAAAAACAGGCAAATACAGAAGAACACTTGAAATAGATACAAGAGACGTGCAGTCAAAGGAAATCCCCTACGAGTTTTCAAGAAAGCTGCGCGCATCCTACTATTTCCTCGGCTCAATGCTGGGAAGATTCAATTTTGCAAAGGTGGCAATGCCCGGCGGATGTAATTTCGGCGGCAGACGTCCCATAAACTTTCACCTTGACGGCTTTGAAACCCTCGGTGCAAAAACCTCCGTACTGGGAAGCCTTGATATTGAGCTCAAGCACCCTTCCCTTGCATCAACCCTGAATGCGGTTATAACTGCAATCAACTCAAACTGTACAACTGTTATAAAAAATGCTCTTATTGACGAGCATATAAAGGATATTCTCAAAATTCTCAGAAGCAACAACAAGGCTGACATAGAATATGACGAGGACGACCGTATCATCACCATTGACGGCTGTATTCCCGACTGTGAGGAATTTGACTTCTCCTCGGAAATTATTTTTGACGAGCAGTCGAAAAACTTCACCGTTGACCATATCCTTGCTTCTCTGCACTCAAACAGTGCAACTGTAATTAAGAATGCTTCAACAGATGAAGCAACACAGAAGCTTATCAGTCTACTTAATGAAATGGGCGAAAACATCGCGATATGCCCCGACAATTCGGTGGCAATTTCACCGAAAAAACGCACAGATCATTACAGCGTGGTATCGGTAAAGGCAGACGAGCTTATCGGCAACACATTCACATTTACAACAGTAAGTGTAGGTGCTACAATTAACATTATGCTGGCAGCTGTTCTTGCAGACGGCACAACAACCATAAACAATGCAGCCAGAGAGCCTCACATAGTTGACCTTGCAAACTTCCTGAACCGTATGGGCGCATCAATAAGAGGTGCCGGTACCGATACAATCAAAATTTACGGCAAGCCCGAGCTGCGCTTTGTTGAAGACAAGGTTATAAACCACGAGGTTATTCCCGACCAGATAGAAGCCGGCACATATATGGTGGCTGCAGCGGCAACGGGCGGCGACATTACAATAGTAAATGTTGTTCCTCAGCATCTTGATACAATCACGGACAGACTCCGCGCCTGCGGCTGTAAGGTTGAAGAGGGCGGTGACTCTGTAAGAGTTATCTCTGACGGAAAACTCAGAGCCTGTAACCTCCGCACAAAGCCCTATCCCGGCTTCCCCACGGATATGCAGCCTCAGTTCACAACACTTCTCACCATCTGCGACGGTAAGAGTGAGGTAACCGATGCTATATGGGGCAACCGTTTCAAGTACACTCAGCAGCTTCAGAAAATGGGGGCTGATATTTCCGTTGAATCGGGCAATACTGCTGCATCTGTTAACGGTGTGGAAACCCTTCACGGAGCAAATGTTGTGGCTGATGACTTAAGAGCCGGTGCTGCAATGATTATTGCAGGACTGTGTGCAGAGGGCGAAACTGCCATAGGCAACATCCACTACATCGACAGAGGCTACGAAAGCATCGTTGACAAGCTCACTTCTGTCGGGGCAAAAATTGAAAGACGTGCCTTCCCCGACCAGCCCGAATCTCCCTGCTGCAATTAAAATGCAGAAGAGGGGTACCCCCCTCCCGAAAAAAACACCAAGGGTATCAACCGTTTTTGGTTGATACCCTCTTTTTTGCTTAAAATCTATAGAGGAAGGGGGCTGCCCTCCCGCTATCTGTATCAGTTTCTTTTTTTAGAATATGCTCACATTAATAACGGACGGGGCAATCCCGCCCCTACCGGACATTTATCTCTGAAGCCCGGCTGCAATCAATAGCTGAGCGCCCAGTTTTCTGTCTGTGTTCCCGCGATAGTGCCGTATCCGGAAATTCCCATACCGGAAAGCTCTGCGTAGGTGCTCATATTAATTGTATAGTTTACGCTTTCAATATATCCGTCACTTCTGATAACTGCCTCAATCACCGAGCCTGTGTATGTTATATCAACACGGCTGATGGTGATTATCTTAAAGTCCATAGCGGCGGTATTAAGATAGCCGATAGCCTTTGAATTATACTTCGGCACCTCACCCATTTTTACTGTTTCGGGAACAAGAGTGATTCTTATATGTGTCTTATCACCGGATTTTTTTATTACTGCCGAAGCGACACCCTCCTCAGGCAGAGAAAAAACATCATTCTTAGGAAGCAGCACGGGGACTGTCTCACCCTCGCTGTCCACAGCTTTTCCGTCAAGGAAAGTAAGTGTCTGCTGTCCCTCGCTTCCCACAAGCTTTACAATGTTATTTGCAAGCAGCTCGGTAAGAGCGCCACCGGGATATGCTTCCTTAACCTCTGCGGTAAAGTTCTCGGTCTTTTTTACTGTCAGAACATCGCGGTAGCTTCTTGTTTTATTCAGAGCTCCCTCATAAGCTTCTATAACCTGCTTTGTTGTATAAACAAGAATCTCTTCTGAAGAATCAGCAGTTGTACCTTCCGGTGTTGTTTCAGCTTCCGTCTCGTCAGGCTCAGTCTCTTGAGGCTCATCTGCAGGAGGCAGTGTAAAAGAAGGTACATTTGTCTGAGGCTCAGTAACCGCAGACTGTGTTACGTCGGGTAATGTTACAAAAGGCTCGCTTACCTGCGGAACAGTCGCAGCCGGCCGTGTTGTCTGAGGCTCAGTCATTATTACCTGCACCGCCGTAGTTTCAGGCACAGGCACTGCCAGCGCCGTTGTTGCGGGAATAACAATGGCTGTAGTCTCATCATAATATGAGGTTGTATTATATTCATAGACTGTGGTAGTTTCGCCTTTTTTCGTAACAAGCTCATCAAATGAAGTATATGCAAAGCAAGAGCTCATAAAAACAGTAATAAAGCACAAAAGCACCGACAGTATAATTTTAATGCCTTTCATAATTCTTCCTCCCCGACAATCTTATATATGATATTTTTTTGTGAGCAACTTTATTAAATTTCATTATAAACATTATATAGCCAAACAGGGCTTATGTCAACCTTTTGCTCTTATTGCACTAATTTACCGCTGTTACTTTGGGCAGATATTGCCAATTTTTTATTGCAAAATAAAACATTTTTAGTCACAGTGTTGAATAATCTCCAAAATAGAGAGTTATGTACAAAATCTTGCTAAACTATTGCTTTTCCGACATGTGTTTAGTAGAATAGTTACTAATAAAATAAAAATAAAGGAATGTGAATTATGTCAGAAAACAGATTCCGCGAGGACAAAGCCCAGAATTTAATGATCAAGGCTGATAATCTCAACTGCTACGAGTTTTTTGTAAATGCTACCGAGCAGTACGGCGATTATGATGCTTATCAGCACATGGACGAGAGAGGTAAGAGAAGCGATCTTCTTAACCAGATTGATGCTCTTGCTTACTATTTCACCCACGACCTCGGTCTTAAAAGAGGCGATGCCTACACAATTTTCACCCCCACAAACGTTGAAAGCATAGCAGCATTCTATGCCCTCAACAAAATCGGTGTAATTGTAAACTTTGTTCATCCCCTTCTTCCCGATGAGGTTCTTTTTGAAACAATAAAGGAATCCAAGTCAAAGGGTATTATGGTACTGGGACTTATCGGTCTTAAGCAGCACAATGTTGATGCTGTCAACAAGACCGGACTTCCCATCCTTCTTTGCCGCTGCTCGGACTATGCTGCTCCTCTTAAAAAGGCTGCTGCAGGTATGGGCGAAGCACTTCTTGAAAAAATACTCAAGTACAGAGAGCCCACCCTTTATAAGGACGTTATAAAGAAATATAACGGCAAGAAGGTAGAGGGTATAAAGAACAACGGTACAGATGTTGCTGTTTACTTAAACGGCGGCGGCACTACCGGTAAGAGCAAAACTATCAAGCTTACCAGCAAGGCTATCAATGAAAACGTTCATGCTCTCGGTTATATCGACCACATTATCGATCCCGGCGATGAGGGTGAAATCATTATCCTTCCCTTCTTCCACGCCTTCGGTCTTGTTGTTGCCATGCATATGACTCTCTGTAATGCAGCAAGAATCATTCCTCTTTTACAGTTTGATAAAAAGCTTGTTGTAAAGCTTTACAAGAACAACAGAATTTCAGGTATAGTTGGTATTCCTGCAATGTTCAAGAAGCTTTACCACACTCCCGGATTCGACGGTCCCCACCTTTCACATACCCGTCTTATGTTTGCAGGCGGTGACGACCTTTCTCCTGCCTTCCTCAATCAGTTCAATGAAATGCTTGACAAAAACGGCACAAAGGCACGTCTTCGTCAGGGCTACGGCCTTACAGAGGTAGGCTCTGTTTGCTGTGCAAATACCAACGATACAAACAAAGATAACTCCATCGGTATCCCTCTTGCAGGTGTTACAATGGAAATCTGGGATGACAATTGCAAGAAGGTTCCCAACGGCACCGTAGGTGAAATTGTAATTTCAGGTCCCACAATTATGGAAGGCTACCTGACAGAGGACGGCCCCGTTGATGCAGGTCTTTACACAGACGAAAACGGTGTGAAGTGGGTACGCTCCGGCGACCTTGGCTATATGGATGACGACGGCTTCTTCTTCTTTGCAGGAAGAAAGAAGAGACTCATTATCATCTCAGGCTACAACGTATATCCCGTTGACGTTGAAAACCTTATGGATACACTTCCCTTCATCAAGGAATCCTGCGCAGTACGCGGAATGTCTGAGGGCAAGCCTCTTGTTAAGCTCTATGTATCCCTTAAAGAAAAAGGCGATGAGGAAGAATACAAGAGAATCATCACAGAAACCTGTGAAAAGAATCTTTCAAAGTTCTCTGTTCCCAGAGTTATCGAATTTATGGATGAGCTTCCCCACACACCTCTTGAGAAGGTAGACTTTATGGCTTTGGAGAAAAAAGCCTGCGAAAACTAAAAAACCGACAATTTACTATTTATTTGAGGACTTAAAGTTAACAATTTATTCATATTTTTTCTTTACCTTAGTGTTATACTTTAACTGAATATTAACAAATAGGAGGAGATTTCCATGATAGGCTTAGGAACATGGGTTACATCCGTTAACATGATGATTTTCAAGGGAGATATTACAGTTGTTATTGCTGACAAGGACGGTCAGTATGATATCGACTTTCAGCTTCCCGATAAGTTAAAGGATGTTAAAATCAGAACTTACGACATCGTAGAAAACGGCAACACACTTAAGGGTAAGGGCGAAATCACAATGCTTCCCGGCAAGGAGCTTGAAGCTGAGGTTACCTTCAACGGCGACAAGTTTGAAGGCGTACTCAGAATTCCCTTTATGAAGAGAACAATCGAGCTTAAAAACGGTCACAAAATATCTGACTGAATAAATAATTAAGGAAGAGAAAATATGAACACAGAACCTTTTTCCAATATGATAGAATCCAAAAATTATAACTGTTACGAATTCTATCTTGCAGCAACAGAAAAGTACGGTGATTACAAGCAGGCACAGCACATGGACGAAATGGTTATGCGCTCAAAGTTCATCTGTGACATTGAAGCACTTGCTACCTATTTCCAAAAAGAGCTGGGACTTAAAAAGGGCGACGTTTATTCAATATTCGTTCCCTCTGACATAGAAAGCTTCACAGCCTTCTATGCACTTAACAAGCTTGGTGTTATTGTAAACTTCTTACACCCTCTTCTCCCCGGAGATGCCCTTATTGAAACCGTTAAGGAATCAGGCTCAAAGGGTATTATGTGTCTCGGTGTTTTAGGACTCAAGCAGCACAATGTTGACGCGGTAAACTCTCTCGGTCTTCCCGTTCTTCTGTGCAGATGCTCTGACTATGCATCTCCCGCAAAAAAGGCAGCAACAGGTGCAGGTGAAGCACTCCTCGAAAAGATCCTCGGCTACAAGAACGCAACTCTTTACAAGGATGTTGTTAAAAAGTACGAGGGCAGAACCGTTGAAGGCTGCGTAAACAACTGTGATGATATCGCGGTTTACTTAAACGGCGGCGGCACAACAGGAAAAAGTAAGACAATCAAGCTTACAAACAAGGCTATCAACGAAAATGTTCATAAGCTTGGTTACATAGACCACATCGAATACCCCGGCGAAGAAGCAGAAATCATCATTCTCCCCTTCTTCCACGCCTTCGGCCTTGTTGTTGCAGGTCATATGGCACTTTGTAATGCAGGCAGAATTATTCCTCTTATGCAGTTTGATGCAAAGCTTGTTCTCAAGCTCTACAAGAAGAATAATGTTGTAGGCATCGGCGGTATACCCAATATGTTCAAAAAGCTTTACAACACACCCGGATTTGACGGTCCCCACCTTAAGAACACCCGTATGATGTTCGTAGGCGGTGACGATCTCTCACCCGCATTCCTTGAAGCCTTCAACGGTATGCTTGAGAGAAACGGCACATCAGCGCGTCTTCGTCAGGGCTACGGCCTTACAGAGGTTGGCTCCGTTTGCTGTGTTAACACAAACTGGGTATATAAAGACGGCTCTATAGGTAAGCCCCTTGAAGGACTTCGTATGGAGATATGGGATGACGATCACAAGGAGGTTCCCGACGGTGAGGTTGGAGAAATTGTTATTTCCGGCTCCACAATGATGGAAGGCTACCTTACAGATGACGGCCCCAAGGATGCAGGTATCTATTATGATGAGGAAGGTACTCCCTGGGTACTTTCAGGCGACCTTGGCTACAAGGATGAGGACGGCTTCTTCTACTTCTACGGCAGAAAGAAGAGAATCATCATCATTTCAGGCTACAACGTATATCCCGTTGACATCGAAAACCTTATGGATACACTTCCCTTTATCAAGGAATCCTGTGCAGTCAGAGGAACAACTGCTGACGGCAAGCCTCTTGTAAGACTTTACGCTTCCCTTAAGATAAAGGGCAACGAGGAAGACTTCAAGAAGCAGATTACAGATGCATGTGCAAAGAACCTCAACCAGTTCTCCGTTCCCAGAGAAATTATCTTTATGGATGAGCTTCCCCACACTCCCCTTGAAAAAGTGGACTTTATGAAACTTGAAAAAATGTAAGAAAAAATCTTATAACTTGTCAACCCCCTGCCCCCAATCTTGGGGGACTGTAGGTGTTTCTTGTTATAAGCAAAATTGCTCACTTTTGCGAGCAATTTCCATTATAATAATTAAAGGAGATTTTTATTATGGCAAAGTACTCATTTGAAACAACAACAATCGGCGAGCTTCTTGACGACCCCAAGGCTGCTGAATTCCTTTTCGAGCTGGTTCCCGAAGCAAAGGATCATCCTATGCTTGAAATCGGCAGACCCTTCACACTCGAGCAGGCACTCCCCTTCATTGAAACAATTGCTGATTCAATGGGCATCACAAACACAGCAGAAAGAATCGAAGATTTCAAGGCAAAGCTTGCAGAGCTCGACTAATTCTGTAAAAAACGCAAAAAGTCACCTTTTTGACGCACAAAAATAATATAAGGGTATCAGCCACGACAATAATGGTTGATACCCTTTGCATTTTATCCACGATATAATTTCGCTTTGTGCTTAATTTTCGGCTCCCTCGCAGTACCTTTGTACGGCTGTCGGAAGCCGAAAATCACAAACAGGCACCTTTTTCCGCTTTTTACGTACCCCGAGGGTACTGTGTACTTTTTACTGCGGACGGCTCACCGCCTTACCGCATTTTGGTTTTTTGTATAAACCAAAGACCACTTAACTGCCCGACAGTGAGAATTGCCCATATTCACCGCTATAGCACCCGTTCCCAAACGGCCACTCTGACGGCAAATATGAACAATTCTCATTTGTCAGAAGCATACCTGATAAAATCTATTTTAATGTAGAAATATTTACCCTCTACATACTTTTAATCTTCCCGTCCCCTGTTCATTTACCATAGTACAACACTACATTTCTCCTGTTAGTTGCCCTTCCGTAATTGATAACTTCACGTTTGACGGAAAATGTCCATATTTTGTTCGGATGCGCCGATTTTCCGAAGAAAAATGAGTGTGCCGCTGCCGGGGGCAGATGAAGGCACACGAATTTTGTGAAGAAACACAGAGCAGTGCGCAGCGCTCCAAGCAAGCAATGCGACAATGTTTCTGAGGGAACGGTGTACGATGGTACTCCGAACCGCCTAAAACAAAGCACAATAGCTACTTCCCTTGTGGAACAAAAAAACAATACCTGCCACATCAATCGCGGCAGGTATTAATAATTATTCTGTGCGTCAAAGACTGTAATTTATGCGTGCTTTACAAAGCTTTACAAAGCTTTACAGTCCGAAGAGACGCTGGAACATATTTACTATTTTAAGGAAGAAATTACGGATTGCATCAAAGAAATTGGTAAATCCGTTTACATTGATGTTACCGCTGTCATTCCCTGCTTCCCCGTTATAATCGGAGGAAACACCGTTGATCCAGGAAATCATTCCTTCTGAGCCTTCAAGGGTGATGCTGTTACCATTTCCGTCCTCGTGACTTACATTGGGATAAGTACTGCCATCAAGCATATGAAGGTCAAAGGTTACAGTTTTTGCAAGATGATGATTGTCACTGGCACTGTTTCCTGCAGGCTCTTTTACGGAAGTAAAGGCTGAAAGTCTGCAGTTTTCGGGATTGCTGTTATTCTTGCAGACATTCTTCCAGAGAGGTGTGGTGGTTGCAATATAGCTGACAACAGGATCCTTTGTACTTGCAAGCATCCATATTGCTACATCGGCACACTTTTTAGTATCAGCTGCACTTACAGTACCTGTTGCGGCAATGGGAAATGCACCTGCAAAATACTCGGGGAATGCAATTATCATATCCCAGGTCATTTCACCGCCTGCAGATGAACCGCCGATAAAAATCTTCGTTGTATCAATGTTATCCCCGTGTTTTGCTATCATATCATCAATAACACTTCTGAGTGCGGGAATAAGTGTCTTGCTCCAGTAAACAAGCTTATGCTCGGGAGCGCGGGGAAGAAGCACAAATGCACCGCCCTCATCGAATCTGGACTGAAGCTCAGAGGATGCCCAGTAAGGGAAATCGCTGTCATCAAGCTGAGCACCTACATAATCAGCGTGTCCTATACCGTGAAGGAATATTACAAGCGGATATTTTGAGGTGTCTCCCTCCCCTACAGGTGAATAATAGGCATAATCAAGTGCGTAGCCGTCTGCTTCGGGGGCTGTATCTATACTGAATTCATCTCTTAAAGCCTCAATTCCGGACGAAACGGAAAGAGCAGCCTTACGTCCTGCTGCAGAGCCTGTCAGCGAAAATAAGCACATTACAAGCACAACAGACAGCATAACCGAAATTATCTTTTTACAATTTTTCAAAATAATCACTCCGTTTACAAATTATGCTTTCATTGTAGCACTATTAAAATTTATAGTCAACATAAAAGAAATTTTGCATATAAAAATGCACCTGATTTATACCTGACACCAAGCCCTTCCTGCAAACAAAAAAGGCACCGCGTCCCTTCGGACACAATGCCTTCTCGTCATAAAAAATTCTTATCTGCTGTTTACAGTATTAATGAAATTTACATAGAAATCCTCAACGGAAACGGGCCAGCCTACCATACCCATATAGCTTGCGTGCTGGAAATCCATCAGAGGATCCATCATATACCATCTGCCGGTTTCAATCTCTTCACCGCCGGCTATTGCTTCGGAATAATTCTTTGCAGTTGCAGCATCCTTCATAGGACACTTTGCGCTGGCAAAGGGAACAATACCGTCGCTTATTGCCCATTCCTCTGTCATTTCAACACCGTCAATGGTCTTACCCTGGGATGCACTTAAAATAAGTGATGAGAATGAGAACATAGAGGGAGTGCTGAGCTTCTGCATTCCTACAAGATTTTCTTCAGTAGCAATTGCCGTGTAGGAATAGTAATAAGCGGTAGGAACTATCTGAATCTTTTCATTCAGCTTCTTTGCGCCGTCAATTGTCATATCATAACCGCAGTTGTCATTTGACTTGTAGAAATTGACAATATTGCTGATACTGAGCTTTGCTCTGTCTTCATTTTCCTTGGCTGTAAGTCCGAAATGACCGAAGCGAAGATGCCACATCATAATTTCATCACCGAAAAGAGAACCTAAAAGATTTCCCGCAAAGGCTATAAGTGCAATAAGCTTCAAGTCCACAAGGAAGTCTGCAATAGGTGTACCGTCATTGGGGCTTGAGAATGTGGTAACTGAGTGAATTACATCGTGACCGCCTGTGAAAAGAGGAGATGTATCCTCACCTGTAGCTGCAACCTCAGCCTCATCACCGTAGTACATAAGAGAAGCAAAAAGACGAACAGTAGGACCACCGAAAGAATGTCCCATAATATTTATGGGAGTAGTAAGATCCCAGTTTTCACCCATTAAAGCCTTACCCTCATAGGAATAGCCGTATCTGTCGTGATTGTGAGCTGTTGAATGTGCTTCACCGTAGTCTACCACTGTACCCGTAAGCTGTGCATATAACTCGCAGGCTCTGTCCCAGGCACTTGAGAAGGGACCTACAGATGCTTCATAAACCTCTACACCATTAAAGTTCAGAATATCAACAATATTTGTATCGCCTGTGCTCATTTTAAGACCGTCAAAATTCATACCGCCCCAGTAAGGCATAGGTGCATTTGTTTCATAAGCACCCCATCCGCCCATTCCGTGGACAAAAACGAAGGGATATTCATTCTTTGTAACATCTTCCCACTTGGTTTCTTCAGCAAAAGCAGAAACAGAAAGCAGGGACATCACCATACATACCGATAAAATAACAGCAATTATCTTTTTCATATTTTAACCTCCGTATACCTCTTTTGTATAATAATACCATCATACGACACAGACTGTCAATAAAAAGTTTACAAACTGTCAAAAAAACAAAAAGAAAAAAACCGGCAGTTATCCGCCGGTTTTTTCGCTGATCAAAAAGTTATCATCAGTTGACTGTTGTTATTCAGCAGCTGTGGTAGTTTCCTCTTCAGGGATAAGTCTCATAGCTCTTAAAATAACAAGGATAAAGTCAAGGAAGAATGTTTTGATTACATCAATGATATCCTGTACTGACATGATTTTCACCTCTGAGCCTAAATTTTGCAAATTAATGCAATTACTCATTTATATATTACCATTTGAATTTATAATTGTCAAGAATACATTTAAAAGAAAAAATGACGGTTACCCGTCACTTTTTACATATTATCAATTCACAATATCAGAAGCGGGAATTGTCTCTTCAAACAAGTCATCAGGATTAACTTCTATCTCAAACTTAAAACCAAAGAAAAAATGTAAAAAAGTAGTCCATAACTTCTTAAGAAACTGTAAAATTTTTTCCATAAAAGCTTCACTCTCCTTAAAGCAAAAAAAATCGTCACTTTTCCTTGCTGTCAGATTACTCAAAATCAGCGTTAGTTGTTGTTTCTTCAGGGAGTGCAGGAAGAATACCTATTGAACGGAGCCACTCAAAAACTGGCGCAAGCAGATCCTTGAGCATTTCCAAAAACTTAGATATAGTCTCTTCAAAACTCATTTTTTCCCCTCGCAAATTTTGTTCTGCACCTGTATATTAACACACCGCTCCAAAAATTACAAGTTTTTTTGCAGAATTAACCTTCGTACCCGTTTTCAAGGAATTATTTTGGCTTAGGCTTGGTCATAAAGGAAAGCACAAGACCTGAAAGCACCGCAGCCATAATTCCCGCACTTCCGGCGGTTAAAGGCCCCGTAAATGCACCTAAAAGTCCCTGGGAGTCAACAGCCTCTCTTGTCCCCTTTGCAAGCAGTGCACCGAAGCCCGAAATGGGAAGCGTTGCCCCTGCACCTGCAAAATCAATCAGCTTATCATAAATTCCGAAAGCACCCAGCACCACTCCTGCACACACAAAGCCCACAAGAATCCTTGCAGGTGTCAGCTTCGTTTTATCTATGAGAATCTGCCCCAGCACACAAATAAGACCGCCCACAATAAATGCCCATAAGTAATTCATAAAAACACCTCCGAGGGTATTTTTACCCGTCGAAGGCTTTTTATTCCGTAAAATCACTTATTTATAATTTTTTATAAAATGCTTATAAAACGTAACAGCCTCCGTAAGACAGGAAGCATCAAGATTTTCATCCGACTGATGCACAAGGCTTAACTGCTTACCGGTAATTTTAAGGGGCGCAAACCTGAATGCCGCAGGACATACCGCCGTCAGATGCCTTGCATCCGTTCCTCCCGAGGGAAGAGGATATGGTACCACGGGACAATCGGGGAAAATCTCCTCAATACATCTCTTAACATAGGAAAAGCCCTTACCCGTAATACTTGCAGGCTGGTGATATTCGTTATTTTTGCCCTCTTCAACTAAAATTCCATGTTCCTCGGCAAGCCTTTTGAATGCTTCCTTGTCCTTTTCGAAATCTGAGGAATCCACAGGCTGAAAATAAGCGGTAGCGGTACATTTTTTAGAGATACTGCTTCCCTCAATTTTCGTAAAGGAGCATGTTGTGCTGATAAGCCCCTTTGCCAGAGGATTGAGCTTGGGCATAACCTTTATTATCACGGGAGTAAAGATTTTAAGATGCGAAAAAACAAAGCTCAGCGGAAATCCCAAGTGCGGAGCGATATATGTAAACATATCTCTTACAGGCTCGTTTATACGCTTTACAAAAATATCACCGGTCTGAACTGCAGTTATAAATTCCGTCATTCTCTCAACGGGATTTTTCTTTCTGGGCTTTGTCATATCTCCGTAGCCCGAATTGTCCGATGCAGTACAGATATAGGTAAAGCGTCCCTTTTCGTGAACACCCACCATTGCACATTTTCCGCAGCCCACACCGTCTATGGGCGGCTCAGTTATTGCTCCGCCCTCGTCAAGAACAACGGTGAAATTGATATTGTTCTCCTTGAAGAATTCCACAGCCTTGGGTATCCCGTCACCGAAGCGCTCCTCGTTATGTGAGGAAGCAAGCCACAGATTACATTCGGGCACAAAGCCCTTCTCCAGCAGCTCCTCTGCAGCCTGAAAAAACGCAAAAAGCGATGCCTTTGTATCAAAAACACCTCTGCCCCAGAGCTTACCGTCGTGCTCCTCGCAAGAGAAGGGAGGATATTTCCACTCGCCGTCTGCCTCTACAACATCGTGATGGGACATAAGAAGAATATTATCATCCTTATTCTTTCCCTCTATCTTATAAACCCAGCAGTCATCGGAAAAATACTGCACCTGAGCCCTTTCGTGCACAAGGGGAAACATATCCCTCATAACGGCTCTTAATTTCATAAACTCGTCGGGAGTAAAGGAATCCTTCTTTGAAACGGTCTCACATTCAATCATTCTGCGAAGCCTGGGCACATAATAGCTTTTATCAAAATCCGCCATAATTTTTCCCTTTCACTAAAAACCGAAAAAACCCCGAAACCGAAGTCCGGGGTCTTTTTTCTTGCTTAAAGAAATGCTACAAGAGCTGCAGTGCATACACTGCCTGCCATTAATACTGCCATAGCGATAGCTACGATTTTTGCAAAATTCTTATTCATATCATTCACCTATTCCTAAAACCTTCATAATATCATTTTTATAAACTTCTGTCTGTGCCTTTGCCTCGTCCTCATTATTGCCCTGAACCATAGTGTAAATCTTTATCTTAGGCTCTGTGCCTGAGGGACGGATAATAACCTTATCCTTGTTTTCAAGAATAAGAATAATTACATTTGATGAGGGATAGTCGAGCTTTGTCTTCTCCCCTGTCTTCACATTGAGAGCGGCACCTGTCTTATAGTCCTCAACCACAGCCACAGCTTTTCCGCCCATTGTCTCAGGAGCCTCGGTACGAAGACCGTCCATCATTGAAAGCATCTTTGCCATTCCGTCTGCACCCTCGAAGCCGAAATTGAACAATGCATTGTTCCAGTAGCCGAAGCGGCTGTGAAGCTCTGCCATAACATCACAGAGAGTCTTACCCTGAGCCTTATAAAAAGCTGCCATTTCACAGATAAGCATTGAAGCATTAACAGCATCCTTGTCCTTTGTATGCATACCCGAAAGATAACCGTAGCTTTCCTCAAAGCCAAGCTCAAAACGGTTTTCCTCGCCCTTTTCCTGAAGCTCTGTCATTAATTCGCCGATATACTTAAAGCCTGTGAGAACATTTCTCATTTCGGCACCGTAGCTTTCGGCAACCATAGTTGAAAGATCGGATGATACAATTGACTTGATAATAATGGGGTTTTCGGCAAGCGTTCCCTTCTCCTTCTTCTGAGAAAGAATATAGTCAACAAGAAGACAGCCTACATCATTACCTGTAAGAAGCTTGTATTCACCATTTGTCAGCACCGCAATACCAACTCTGTCGCAGTCGGGGTCAGTTGCAAGAAGAAGATCAGCCTTCTTGCCTTCAGCTAATTTAAGAGCCTCATTGAATGCCTCTCTGATTTCGGGATTGGGGAATGAGCATGTGGGGAAGCGTCCGTCAGGATTTTCCTGTACGGGTACCACCGTTACATCCTTTATGCCCATCATTGAAAGTATTTTTCTTACGGGCTTGTTGCCTGTACCGTTAAGAGGAGTATAGATAACGGAAAGATCAGTATTTCCTGCAATTTCGGGATTGATGCTTCTTGAAAGCACAAGAGAGAAATACTTGTCAAGGAAGCTCTCTTCAATATACTCGATAATGCCGTCCTCAACAGCCTTGTCGAAATCGCAGGTCTTTACATCCTCAAAAATATCGCACTTGTTTATATAGTCAAGTGTTCTTGCAGCAGCCTCATCAGTCATCTGATAGCCTCTCTCGTCGTAACACTTGTAGCCGTTATACTTTGAAGGATTGTGGCTTGCGGTAATAACAATACCCGATGAGCAGCAAAGCTCCTTTACTGCGTATGCCACTATGGGAGTGGGCATAAGCTCCTTGAAGATATACACCTTAATGCCGTTGGCAGCAAGCACCGAGGCCGCTGCACGTGCAAATTTATCTGAATTTATTCTTGAATCATAGCCTACCGCAACGGAAGGCTTTTCAAAAGCTTCGTTAAGATAGTTACTCAGTCCCTGGGTTGCCTGGGATACGGTATATACATTCATTCTGTTTGTGCCGGCACCTATTACGCCTCGAAGACCTCCCGTACCAAAGGCAAGATTCTGCCAGAAGCGGTCAAGAATTTCCTTTTCATCGCCCTCAACGGAAATCAGCTCCTGAAGCACCTCATCCTCAGTTGCCTTTTCTCGCCACAGGGCATAAAGCTTATTGATATCATTCATAAAATAACCGCCTTTCAAATACTACGCTACCATACATTATATTACTTATTGTTGTAAAATACAATAGAAAAATGGGAAAGTGCACATAAATCACCGTCTTTGACGCACAGTAAAATAAAATGTATCAGCCACGATATGACAATTTTCATCTTTCTTATTTTTGCGCACGATGAAAGTTTTTAAGGTGCTTTGCTTTCGACGGTTCGGAGTACCATTGTACGCCTTGCCACCGTCGAAAACAACAAATACGGCAATTTCTGCCCACTTTCCCGTTTTATGACGAACTTTTCAGCTGACCTCAATAAGTTAGTTTGTGCACAAATAAAATACAAAAAGAAGAAACGGACTCCCGGAGGAGTCCGCCTGTATAAGCCTTAAATCTTGATAATAATTTTCTTTCTGTTGCAGATGTATGCAATTGCGGTAAGAAGCACAGCCATAGCGCCAACAATAGCAATTGCCACGGGAGCTGCTGCCTCCTTGAAGAAATCACCGCCTGCAACCGTAATACCGCCTACAAGACCGAATTCGAGACAGTACATAAGTATGGGATTCTTTCCCCACCACATAAAGGGGTCAAAGGAAAGCTTATAGAATGAGAACAGCTCTACAATTGTGAATGCAAGAAGTGCTATAAACACAGTTACAATTACAAATGAGGGGCTGACACTTCCCTTGTTTATTGCCATAAAGGTTGAGTTTGCACCGATCCAGCCTGCATCCGCAGGAAGAGTTGCAAATATACCTGCAACCACCGCGGCAGTAAGCACACCGTATGCCGCAACACTACCGAAGAACAGCTTCTTGTTCTTCATATAAATGTCCGAGAAGGCAAGGAATATAACAAGCATTGCCCCCCATGCGAAGCCGCCGATAAATCCGCCGTCTGCAACACCGTCAACAAGCTCACGGTTATTCGGGAACATATCATTTGCAAGGTCTCCCGAATGGAAAAGACCGAAAAGCCCTAAGATTCCGAAGCCGCCTGCAAGTCTTATAAGATTTTCATACTTACATCTTATAAGTGCAAAGGGTAATGCCACAAGTCCTGCAAAGCCTATGTGATGAAGCACAAGCCAATGTCCGAAGCTGTCGGCAGTCTTTCCCGTCACAAAAAGAATGAAGTTCACAAATGCAACACCAAGACCGTAAACACCGAAGGCGGTTACAAACCAGGAAAGGAATTTACCGAGAGGTGCCGAAATCTTCTTAAGCTTTACAGCCTTCAATAAAAGGATAACAATGGAAAGCACAAGCACCACTGCAGTGGGAATTACAAATGAAAGATTCAAAAAGCCTTCCATATGCCCGTCAAGAATATCGTTTATGCCGTTCATAACAACACCGATACCGATGATCATAAGGTTTCTCTTGACGAAATGAATAATAGCGGTCTTTTTTCCGTCTTTTTCAATTCTGCGTCTTATTGACGGAAGATATGTTAAACCGATAGCAAGAATAAACATAGGAGCCACAATATCTGCCACCGCAAGATTCGGGAGCATATAGTACGCGTCTGCATCAGGTGCGTGATGGCTTATGTTAGCGGCACCGCCAAGCCCCGCAAAATTTGCCATAAACTGAAAAATTATCATAGAAAATATAACAATTCCTCTGAACCTGTCTATAGTAGAATTTCTGTTCATAATTCTTCTCCCTTCATAAATCATAATTTGTGCGGGCTTTTTGCCCCACAAATTAGGATGATATCGACAACAAAGTTGTCGGTGAAATCCGAATTTTATTCGTATGAAATCCATTCAGAAGAATGGATGAAATCTTTGTCTCCGACAAAGGAAAAAAGACTTACGGCTTAATTCTATTAAGTAGAGCGTAAGCGGAATAAGACACAGAGTGTCTTCCGAAACCTGAACGTAGTGAAGATTTCATCCGGTTTTCCGGATTTCATCGCAAAGCGATTTCATCCACCGCAGGTGGATTTCATTATCATAATTTGTCGTTACGATAAATTATGATTTCATAGCGACAATGTCGCGGTATGAAATCAACTCTACTCCGTGTTCATTGAGATATTTCTCCGTTTCGGGATCCTTCATAAGCCTGTATTCCCACACTCTCTGCCACCAGTTGCCCGTAATGGACTTAAGCTCATCTGATTCAAGTGCCGGATGAACAAAGGTTTCTGTAATTCCCTCGGGAATATCCGTCCATATTTCAAGAATACGCTTTCTGTAACTTTCGTAAGAGTCCTTAGGCATTACACCCCAGTCGGGGAATAAAAGATAGTCAGGCATAATTACACCGAACCTCTTTCCCCAGAGCTTTGAAATTTTTGTGCAGGCAGCATAAGCAAAATACGGAACGCCTCTGGGACAGATACGCTTTTCATGTCCGTCAAACATTCTGTAAGCATAGCCGTACTCACCGCACACACGAAGAGTCAGCTTAAGAAGAGAAAATCTTCCCGTAAGATGTCCGTAGAGTGAGCCCATATGATTATCCACATGTGAGGGCTTCATTCCCCACTTGTGTGCCAAATCGATCTGAGCACGCATTTCCTTTTCAATCTCATCATATTTTCCGTGCTTACCTACATCCTTTGCACTGCGCCACATATAGCCCTCGCTGTCAACAAGACTCTTGCCGTCTGTAAGCGGCTTCCAGCGGTAATCCTTCCATTCCGCAGTCATTGTAAGATGTATGCCTATTGCATACTGAGGATTCTCTATTGAAAAGTCAACCGCATCCTTTGCTGTGGGACAAGGCATCATTATTGTAGCAGATTTCAGTCTTCCGCTTCTGAACAAATCAAAAACCGCCTCATTGGCACTTTTACACATACCGAAGTCATCGGCATTTACCAAAAGATATTTTCCCATGGGGAACACCTCCGTTTCTTTATATATATCAATTATATAACATATTCAACAATTTTTCAACTTATACTTGAATTAATTTGTGGATTTTTCAAAAAAACAATAAAAAAAACAAACACGGAGTGACATTCACTCCGCATTTGTTATAGATTCTATACTTTTATTGAAAATCATTGAATTTAATTTATCTAGATTAATCGAATAAAATTTAAAATTACTTTTCTTTTTGATAACAATCATCTCGTCAGGTATCCGCTTTAACAGTCCTTTTATTAAATAGTTACTCTTTTGCATATTTTCTTCAATCTCTGATGCAGATATACCTTTTTCACTGAACAATGCTGCCTGTATCAGTAAACTGTACAATTTATACAACTCACTATCATCAACACTATCTTCAATGACTTTTTCATATTTATTCCATATAACCAATTTTTCCTTCAATGATTTTTTTAATTCTTCCATTGAAGCTAAAATCATATTCAGCTGCATTAACAGGAATGGTGTTAAATCACCAAGATTACGCCCATCATTACAGGTCTTGAAAGCCTTGTAATACACATTGATATTTTCCTTAATTGTTTCTGATATTCTGAAAGAAATCAACGGAGACAAAACATTTGCAATACCATAGCTTAAAATAAATCTTCCCAATCTGCCGTTGCCGTCATAAAAAGGATGTATATATTCAATCAGATAATGAAATATACAAATTCTGAATAATTCTTCAACTGAATCATCATTTAAGAATTGTAATGCACATGCAGTCGCTTCAATTATTTTGCTTTCGGGGCTGAGTCCCGAATGAATAACCTTATCAGTTTCACTATGAACTGAAACTGATTCTTTTCTGAAAATCTTTCCGTCAGGGTTATTAGCAGGATCCTCATAAATTACTTCTTCAAGGAAAACCTCATCATATATAGACCTAATATCTTCACAGCTTTGTAAAGCTACCGGTTCATTACTGATCAATTTAAGATATTTATTAACCAATCCGATAAAACGTTCATGCTTTCCTTTAATTTTAGATTGAGTTTCCAATATATCTAATGCTTCTCCGATTTCTTTTCTACTGCTGTGAACACCTTCAATTTTATTTGTTATTACTATTTCATCTATCAGACATTTTCTTGAATATTGCTGTATTGCCACACCGGGTAATTCATCACATAATTCAGCTATTTTTTTGTCCAACCTGGCAATCTTGTATGCTACTGTCAAAACCTCTGCATTCTGGAGAAAAAAAGCTTGATTTTCACCAATACGGAAATTTATTTTCACAGATTCATCAGAATTAAATCTGTTCAAATACTCTTGTGCATAAATTTCATTATCTCCGTAATATAAGCTTTTCAGCTCTTTATAAGCCAAAAAAACACCTCCATTCTTTATTACAAAGCTATAATACAACAAAACAAATCAAATATCAAGCGTTTTTTAATTTACTTTTCCTTATTTTATGACAATACTTCAAATAATGCCCAATATTTTATTTTATTTCTACATTTTTTCTCATAAATCCTAAAAAATTAAACATTTTGTAAAAAACAAAAAAAATACATTGTCTCAATGTAATTATGCAGTACAAAAAATCAACCCTATTAAAAATAACACAAAAAAACTGCTGCAAACCGCAACCGTAAAATTAACATATGTTTTTCTATCTTTACCACAAGAGATGCCTCTCCCCTATTGTAAAACCCACATCAATTAAAATACGGGCGGGGCAACACGACCCTACCCGTATATTGAGCATTTTATGATTACATTGTGGGCATTCCGGGATTGCCGCCGCCCATAAGCTGACTTAAAAGTCCCCCTGATTTCTTCTGCTTTTTTGGCTTGTATCTGGGAGGATTCTGAAGTCTCATTCTTGCAGATTTGCTTGCCTTCAATCTCTTTGAAACCGCACATACGGGCTCAACCATGCTGTCTGCAAGGTAAGGTAAAATTCTCTGTATAAGCTCGGGGTCATTCTGAATGAAGCCCAGCGCCGTAACACATACAAGGCTCTGCACTTCGTTTGTGCCGTCCTCATAAATTTCACAGATGATATTAAAAAGACGCTTCATTTCCTTGGGATTGTTCTGACGGATAGTTCTTTCAATGTAAACTGCAGCGTGATTTACAAAGAAATCCTCACAGAGAAATTCACCGTATTCTTCAATGTTTTCATTGAGAGCATCCTTAAGCTCAGGATAAAGACCTGCAAGCTTTGTTGCGAATGTAATGGGGTCGTAAGAGAGAGCACCGCTCTTTGCTGCTGTACGGGAAACCGTTGCAAGATTCTTTGTCTTAACTGCTGTTTTCTTCTTTACAACAAAGGTGTCGTCCATATATTCATTGACTTCACCAGCAATGCTTTTTACGTCACGCTCATTATATTCGTCCAGAACAAAAAGATATGTACTGTCCTTTGTGAAAGCAGAGTCATCCTCACGGGGAGCATCGTTACCGCCGAAAAGAAGATGGATTCTGTCATCACTGAAAACAAAACGGGCAACACCCTTTTCGCCTGAGAAATCCATAACCATAGCCTCGCCTCTTTCGTAAGCGGGACAGCCTGTCTTTCTCATTCCCTCCTTATATTCGGAATTAAAACCGCACTTTGTCATTGTTTCGGAGATGTGATTATATAACAGCTCCAGTACCTGAATTTTTTCCATTTATTTTTCCTTTCAGCCGTTGAGTGCGGCAAAATTTTCTTTGTTTGCTTTGTAAAGGTTCTTGAATACCTTGTACTGCTTATCGTAAACTGCCTTGTTTGCAGTGTTGGGAGTATAGGTCTTTACTGCAGGAATAAGGCTCTTTGCCTTAGAGAAATCGGAAATATGTCCCGAGCCTACGGCAATTGTAACAGCAGCACCTACAGCGCCGACATTCTGAGGCTTGTCCACAACCTCAATTTTTCTGCCAAGCACATCGGCTAAAATCTGACAGGTCATATATGAAAGAGCACCGCCGCCTACAAAGCGGATGGTATCGGAAGCCTTAACCTTCTTTTCCTCTGCCTCCATAAACCAACGAAGATGATAACAAACACCCTCAATAACGGCACGGATAAGCTCACTCTTACCGGTTTCAAGGCTGATGTTAAAGAACATACCTCTTGAATTGGGATCCTCAAAGGGACAGCGGTTGCCGTGAAGCCAGGGAGTAAAAATAACACCGCCCGAGCCTGCAGGAACCTGGCTTATTACATCGGACATATAGTCATAAAGATTTGTATATTCTGTTTCGTAGCTGTCAGCCACGTCTTCCTTCTTAAGGTAGATGTTGATTTCGTCAAGTGCAAGGTGATCCTTTACCCATTCAAGACACTTACCTGCAGTTTCAAGCTCACCGAAATAGTTGAACATTCCGGGCACTGCACCGATAACAGCAGCAATCATAGCGGAAGCATCAACAATAGACTTATCAACAACGGTTGAAACCCATCCGGACGTACCGCAGTAAACGTGAGTATCCCCAAGTCCTACAGCGCCGGCACCTACACCGATGAGGGAAGCATCTCCGCCGCCGCCGTAAACAGCGATACCGGCTTTAAGTCCCAGCTCCTCAGCCTGCTTCTCGCGAAGCGGACCTACAACATCTGTAGAATTTACAATCTCGGGCATATGCTTCACATCAACACCGAGAGTTTTACAAAGGCTTTCGCTCCAGCACTCGTGACCCTTACGAAGGTCATATAAAAGTGCACCGAAGGCCGAGTCTTTTGTCATAACACATCTGCCGGTCATTCGGCATATAAGTGCTTCCTTGACATCAAGCCACTTATGTACACGCTTGAAATTCTCGGGCTCGTGATTCTTAACCCAATTATATTTCCATACGGGATCCTTTACGGAAGCCGCAACAGCACCCGTTATCATAATTGATTTAAGGAGCTTGGGTACGTTTGCACCTGCAATCTGGAAGCCGTGAGCAATACCCTTTTTAAGCTCCTCGCGTGCACGCTGATCCATATAGCTCATAGCCCTGCGGACAGGTACACCGCCCTTGTCAACAAGCACAAGACCCTGCATCTGTGAGCAGAAGGAAATACCCTCAATAAGAGAAGCATCAATACCTGCTTCTGCTACAGCCTTTCTTGAAGTATTGCACATTGCAGTCCACCACTCATCGGGATCCTGCTCTGCACCGCCGTCAGGGAAAACATAAAGCTTATAACCCTCGGAAGCACTTCCTAAAAGCTTTATAGTATCCGAAATCTCAAAAACACAGGTCTTCACACCGGTAGTACCGATGTCAAAAGTAATAACGTACATCACAAATCCTCCTAAACTATTCATAATTCTGCGGAATATAAATTATGAAATGATATCGACAATGAAATTGTCGATGAAATCCGTCACCGACGGATGAAATCCATTCAGATGAATGGATGAAATCTTTGTCCGCGACAAAGGAAAAGAGACTAACGGCTTGATCATATTTATAAGAGCGTAAGCGGAACAAGACACGACCGTGTCTTCCGCAACCTGAACATCGTGAAGATTTTATCCGGGAATCCGGATTTCTTCGCAAAGCGATTTCATCCGCTGAAGGCGGATTTCATTTTCTTAAAGCGTCCGTCTGCCTTCTATGGCGCGCATCAGTGTTACACTGTCTGCATACTGCAGGTCGCTTCCCACGGGAAGACCGTATGCAAGTCTTGTAACATTCACCCCTAAGGGTTTAAGAAGCTTCGATATATACATAGCAGTCAGCTCACCTTCAACGGAAGAGCCGGTTGCCATAATAACCTCATCTATTCCGCCCTCACCAACACGGGAAAGCAGCTCCTTCACCGTAAGATCCTCGGGACTTACATCATCAAGAGGTGAAATAACACCGTGAAGCACATGATATACACCTTTATATTCGTTGGTGTTTTCAATAGCCATAAGAGCTTCCACATTCTCAACAACACAGATAACCGACTGCTTTCTTGCCACATTCTTACAAACGGGACACAGCTCCTCATCCGTAAGATTGGCACATTTCGGACATCGGTGAATCTTATCTGCAGCCTCTTTTATAATATCAGAGAATTCATAAGCCTCCTCTTTTGTCAGAGAAAGCACATGAAAAGCAAGGCGCATAGCAGTCTTTGCACCTATCCCCGGCATACGCCTGAACTGTTCAATTAATTTTTCAAAAGAAACTGCACTTTCCATAAAACTCCAAATACAAAAAAGAATATACACCAAACAATGTACCGTTTGACGGGAATTCGCAGATTTTATTCGTATGCGCCGATTTCCAGCAGGAAAGCGGATGCAGACGGATGAAATATGCGGATTCAGCGGAAATTGATGACCGTACCCTTATGTGTGCAAACAAACTAACTACATAAGGTCTGCACTATGTAAAAGGGATGCACGGAAAAATGCGGAGAAATTACTGTATTTGTTGGATTTGACACCGGAAGGCGTACAATGGTACGCCTAGGATGACAAAGACAAAGCACAGAAACACTTCTGCTGCGGAACATAAAAGGCTTCAGATTAAAAGTACCCTTGTGTATCAGTTCCCGTTATTTTTTTGTGCGTCAAAGACGGTGATTTATGCGTATTTTTCCTTAGAAGCCGAGACCGGGGATACCTAAACCGCTTGAGAAGGCACTCATTTCTCTTTCCATTGTATCATTAGCCTTTCTTATAGCTTCATTAAGAGAAGCAATAAGAAGGTCTTCAAGCATTTCAACATCCTCGGGGTCTACAACCTCGGGCTTGAGATTAACGGAAAGAACCTCGTGTCTGCCGCTTACCTTTACTTCAACAGCGCCGCCGCCTGCGGATGCTGTGAATTCAGCAGCCTCAACCTCTGCCTGCTTTGCAGTCATATCCTCCTGCATTTTCTGTATTCTTTCCATCATAGCATTTCTGGACATATTATTCTGGTTGGGAATTCTTGCTTTCATAATAATTCTCCTTAATCAATTTTTATCTTATAGGACTTGCCAAGCACGGTTTGGGCCGCACTGCCGACAAATTTGCCCATCATCTGTTCATTTACAAATATTTTCAGGTTTTTTTCGCCTAATTTTATATAGATTGTACCGCCGTCAATTCTTGCACTCGAGCCTGTAAGCTGTCCGATAAGAGGAGGGAAAAGCTTCTCTGTTTCAAGTACGATTTTACCCCAGGTGCGGTTGTCAATCTTATTCGCTCCTGCCTCCTGAGGAAGCGTATCCTCAAAAAGCTCATCATATTTATTAAGGTCAGGCTCCTCGGGAGCAGCAGGTACATCTGCCGTCACTTCAGGCTCTGCCTTTTTGTGATTTCCCTCGTGCTGCTTCATAAAAGCATCAAAATCAAAGGAATCATCAGCATCATCACTGTCATCGGAAAAATCAAACATCCTTGATGAACCCTCTTCACCGAAGCCCTTGAACTCACCGAGATCTGCCTTAGGGGCACCAAAGGGAGCAGCACTTTTTGAGGGAGCACTCTTTTCCTCAACCTCAAAGGGAGGTGCATCACCAAAGGGCGGTGCATCATCGAAAGGCGGAGCCTCGTCAAAGGGCGGTGCATCATCGAAAGGCGGTGCCTCGTCAAAGGGAAGCTCCTCTTCAAAGGGAGGGGGAACATCCTCCTTCTCAGTCTTCGGCACTTTCACCTGAGCTGCCGCTTCAGCTTTTACAGCCACCGCAGGGGTGCTTGTCCGCTGAACACTTATTCCGTTTCTCTTAAGCTCAGAAAGCTCCTTTTCAAGCTGTGAAATTCTTACGCTGAGCGCCGACACGGATTCATCTGTTTCGGGACGGGTAAGCCTTATAAGTACCATTTCCGCCTCAATTCTTCTGTTCTGTGTCTTTCTCATAGCATCAGCCGCAGCAGTAAGAATGTTCAGCGCATAAAGAACACTCTCCTTTGTAAAGCTTTCTGCTATTTCCTTTATTTCCGAAAGCTCCTCATCGGTACAGACAAGAAGATTTTCGGGATTCTTAACTGTTTTTACAATAAGAAAGCTTCTGAAACGGTCAATAAGCTCCGTTACAAGTCTTTCAGTATCACACGAGCCCTTGTGAAGCTCGTCAAGTATCATAAGGCATTTTGCCGTATCTCCTGCTGCCACGGCACGGACAAGAGAATATATGTGCTCTCTGCCCATAAGTCCTGCTGAAGCGGAAACCGTATCAACACTTACATTGTCGGAAACGCTTATGCATCTGTCAAGAAGTGAAAGTGCATCTCGCATACCGCCGTCAGCAATACGGGCAATAAGCATTGCCGCATCCTGAGATATTGACGCACCCTCTTCACCTGCAACATATTTCAGTCTTTCTGCAATAAACTGCGGCTCTATTCTTCTGAAGTCAAAGCGCTGACAACGGGAAAGAATGGTAGCAGGTAATTTATGCACCTCTGTGGTGGCAAGAATAAATTTAACATGCTCGGGAGGCTCTTCAAGAGTCTTAAGAAGCGCATTGAAGGCTTCTATGGTCAGCATATGAACCTCGTCTATGATGTAAACTCTGTACTTAGCCTGTGAGGGAGTGAAATTTACTTCATCCCTTAAAATTCTTATATCTTCAATACCGCGGTTGCTGGCTGCGTCTATTTCAACAATATCAAGAACACTGCCTGCATCAATCCCCTTACAGATTTCACACTCATTACAGGGATCACCGTTTACGGGATTAAGACAGTTTACGGCTTTTGAGAATATCTTTGCACAGGTAGTCTTACCGGTTCCTCTGGAGCCGGTAAAAAGATAGGCGTGGGAAAGTCTGTTTTCCTTGACCTGAGATGCAATTGTAGTGGTAACCTGAGGCTGACCGATAACATCGGCGAAAACCTTCGGTCTCCATTTTCTGTATAAAACTCTGTACATAAAAAACCTCTTCTGTCGGATTCCTTTTGCAGGGGACGGCGTCCTCGACATCCCGTTATACAAAAAATAATACCCTATACTTAATTCCCGTGGCACATACAGCTTTGAGCACAGATAAATAACAGCATAAATCCGATATTTCTCTTTTAAGCTTTACAGAGCGCAAGCGGAACAAGGCGTAAGCCTTCCTTACTTCTTCACTCTTCACTATTACTTCTTCACTATTTTTTTATGTCCCTGATATGAAAAAATTTTGCCTCTGTCACACGGTGTGCAGGCGGACTGTGTCGCACGGGCTGACCGCTTAATGCTGCTCGGTTCCCCGCCTGACATGGTTCGCGGCGCTCCGTCGCACAGGACCAACACACCGCATGACAGAAGCAAAATCCAAAAATATTATATTCATTCTCTGCTGATTTATCATCAGCTTTGATATTATATAATAAAAATATCCGTTTTGCAAGTGTTTTTTAATATTTTATCACTCTTCCTTTTTGCAGACAAATAAAGTATAATTGCTGTGGTGATACTATGAACTATAAAAATGTTATTTCTGCCGTTTTTCTCTCCCGACCCAACCGCTTTATTGCAAAAGTGCTGGTTAACGGCAACGAGGAAACCGTACACGTCAAAAATACAGGCAGATGCAAGGAGCTTTTAGTCCCCGGCTGTACCGTATATCTGGAAAAGTCAGATAACCCCCAAAGAAAAACCGCCTATGACCTCGTTGCCGTCCGGAAAATCACGGAAAACGGTGAAATACTCATAAATATGGATTCGCAGATTCCCAATGCCTGCTGTGCGGAATTTCTTCCGTCTTCGGGACTTTTCTCAACCGAAGCCGAAATTAAAAGAGAGGTAAAATTCGGCAATTCACGGTTTGATATTTTCGTAAGCGACAATAATAAAAGGGCATTCATCGAGGTAAAGGGAGTAACCCTCGAAAATGACGGTCTTGCCCTCTTTCCCGATGCTCCCACCGAGCGCGGTGTAAAGCACATAAACGAGCTTATATCCGCAGCCTCCAAGGGCTTTGAGGCTTACATAATCTTCATAATTCAGATGACGGGAGTACACGGCTTTTCCCCCAACCGCGTGATGCAGCCCGACTTTGCCGATGCACTTTCAAGGGCAGAAAAAGCAGGTGTAAAAATCCTTGCCTTCGACTGTCTTGTCACGCCCGACAGCATAACAGTGCAAAATCCCGTAAAGGTTATACTCTGCTAAAAGTTTCATTCGCATTTTCGTCAAATTTCAGTTGCTTTTTTTGTATAAATATGATAATATATTTTGACTATTTGTTTTTGGAGTAAAAAATGACAGAAGAAAGATTACTTAAAATCAAGGATGTTTCCTCTGACGGAGTGGATACCGATACCGTTGAAATGGAAACCACCTGCCGTTATTACGGTGACGAAAACAACTATACCATTGAGTTTGACGAGCTTTTTGCAGAGGATATGAAAAGCCACACGGTGCTTCGCGTAAAGGACGGGAAATGTGCCCATCTTTTAAGACGAGGCGCAATAAACACCGAGCTTATCATTGAAAAAGGTGTTCGTCACAACTGCGCATACTCAACCCCTTACGGAGAATTAATGGTAGGCATTACCGCAACCAGCTTTGAAAGCCGCAGCCAGGGAACTCTCCTGAGACTTAAAATGAATTACACCGTAGATTTTTACGGAGACATAAATCAGACAAAGGAAATGACGGTAACCGTGGGCAAGCCCGTCATAGGAAGGAATAACTAAAATGAGCAAACTTGTAAAAACAGCAGAAAAACAGCTTCAGGATGCCATAGCTTCAGCTATTAAAAAGGCAATTGAAAAGGGACAGCTCCCCGAAGCAGAGCTTCTTCCCATAAAGACTGAGATCCCTGCCGACAGAAAAAACGGCGACTACTCCACAAATGCTGCAATGGCTCACGCAAGAGCATTCCGTCTTCCCCCTATAAAAATCGCAGAGGCTATCAGAGAAAATCTCGAGCTTGGCGGCACTTATTTTGAAAAGTGCGAAATTGCAGGTGCCGGCTTTATGAATTTCACTCTTTCAGGCAAGTACTACTGCGATATCATCTCCGATGTACTTACAAAGGGTGACGAATACGGTCATTCCGACCTTTTCAAGGGTAAGCGCGCACTTGTAGAATTCGTTTCAGCAAACCCCACGGGACCTATGCACGTAGGTAATGCACGAGGCGGCGCAATGGGTGACTGCCTTGCAGAGGTACTCTCCTGGGCAGGCTACGAAACAGAAAGAGAATTCTATATAAATGACGGCGGTAATCAGATTGAGAAATTCGGTCTTTCCCTTGACATCCGTTACCGTCAGCACTTCGGTGACACCATAGAAATGCCCGAGGACTCCTACCACGGTCAGGACATCATCGACCATGTTGTGAATTTCGCAGAAATCCACGGTGATAAGTATATAAATGCAACAGAAGAGGACAGAAGAAAGGCTCTTGTAGACTATGCTCTTCCCCTTAACATTGCAGGACTTGAGCGTGACCTTCTCAAGTACAAAATAAAGTATGACACCTGGTTCAAGGAAAGCACTCTCCACAATTCAGGTGCCGCAAAGAAGGTGGTTGAGCTTCTTACAGAAAAGGGCTACACCTATGAAAGCGAGGGCGCAATCTGGTTCAAGGCAGAGCAGTTCGGCTGTGACAAGGACTTCGTTCTCAAGCGCTCAAACGGCTTCTTCACATACATCGTTCCCGATATCGCATATCACTATAACAAGCTTCAGGAAAGAAGCTTCGACCTTGCAGTTGACATCTTAGGTGCCGATCACCACGGCTATGTGCCCCGTCTTAAGGCTGCACTTCAGGCTCTGGGCTGCGATCCCGAAAGACTTCAGGTAGTTCTTATGCAGATGGTAAGACTTGTTAAGGACGGCGAGGTTATCAAGGCTTCAAAGCGTTCAGGCAAGGCAATTACCCTTGTAACACTTCTTGAAGAAGTACCCATAGATGCAGCACGCTTCTTCTTCAATATGAGAGAAGCAAACTCACACTGCGACTTCGACCTTGACCTTGCAGTTGAGCAGAGCTCACAGAATCCCGTTTACTACTGCCAGTATGCATATGCGAGAATCTGCTCCATTTTCAGAAAGCAGGAGGAAAACGGCTTTGTTATTGACACAGACATAGCAAGTGACCTTCTCACTCACGATACCGAAAAGGAGCTTATCCGCTTCATCGCATCTCTTACATCAGAAACTGAAAATGCTGCAAAGCTTCTTGACCCCTCAAAGCTTACAAGATATGCAGTTGACCTTGCAACTCTCTTCCACAAGTTCTACAATGCCTGCCATTGCGACATTGAGGACACAGGCCTTAAGAATGCAAGACTTACTCTTTGTAAGGCAACAGCAACAACTCTTAAGAACGTACTTTCTCTCCTGAAGGTAGACGCTCCCGAGAAGATGTAAAAGGGAAAGATACTCACAAATTCCCGTCTTTGACGCATAGCTTATTTGTGAGCATCTGCCACGATATAAAATATAAAATTACGGTAGTTTCTGCCACAATAGAAATTTTCAGATGCTTGTTTTTTATCGCTTCGCAGTACCATCGTACAGCTTGCCAGCGATAAAAAACCCAAATACGGCAATTTCTGATCACTTTCCCGTGCTTTAACGAACGATGTACAGACCTTATTAAGATAGTTTCACCCGACACATAAGATTTACAACATCATTTTCCGTTAAATTCCCATATTTTTACCCGTCTGCATCCGCTTATCTGCGGATAAGCGGCGCATACGACCAAAATATGAACATTTTCCGTCAAACGGTAAGTGTTCTTCGGAGCAGTATTTTTTATTTTTGAGGTGATAATACTTTGACTGATAAAACAGAAAAAACCGTAGCGCTGTACAAAAAGGCCTATCACGATTATTTCGTAGAGGAAACCTATGAGGCAGGACTTGAGCTTTACGGCACGGAGGTAAAGTCTATCCGTGAAGGCAGAGTAAATCTCAAGGACTCCTGGTGCCATATCAAGGAGGGCGAGATTTTTGCCAACGGTATGCACATCTCCCCCTATGAAAAGGGCAACATCTTCAACCGTGATCCCTTAAGACCCAAGCGCCTTCTGATGCATAAAAAGGAAATAAATAAGCTCTTCGGACTTATGAAACAGCAGGGCTATGCTATTATCCCCTTGAGTGTATATTTCAAAAACGGCAGAGCAAAGCTCTTGATCGGACTCTGCAAGGGTAAAAAGCTCTATGATAAGCGCGAGGATGCAGCGAAGAAGGCTGCCGCCCGTGATATCGAGCGCAGTCTCCGTGCCGACAAAAATGCATAATCAACCATCGGTTTAGTTCATTTTTTGAAAAAACAACCTTTCGTTTAGTAAAAATCCTTCATTTCAACCTTTGTTCAATTCAAATTCCGGGGATTTTGTCTTAAAATTGAATTGACAAAATGGCAAAGCCGAAAGGAGAAAATGAAAATGACATTATTCACAAAAAAAGAAAACGAAAACCCTACAGAAGGAAAAGTAAGCGACCCCGGATCTCTCGGTGAAAGATTAGCCTCTGCGAGAAAAACAAAAGGGCTTACACAGGATGATTTTGCAAAATACCTCGACGTGACCCCCCAGGCAATATCAAAATGGGAGAACAATTTGTCCTGTCCCGATATACTGCTTCTGCCGAAAATTTCCGAAATCCTCGGCATCTCAATTGAAGAACTTCTAACGGGAAGCACGAAAAAAGAAGAAAAACCAAAAATCACAATTACCGATAACAGCAAGCTTAAATTAAAAATCAGAATAAGCCCTCTTAATAAAAAACCGACAAATATAACTGTCCCCGCAGCCCTCGTAAAGAAAATCGCAAAAATCGGCAACGGTATTTCGGGAATCCTCGGCAACAGCTCAATAAGCAGTGCCCAGCTGGACGAAATACTTGAGTTGACGGAAGAGGGAGCTACAGGCGAAATTCTGAATATTGAAGCTGAAGACGGAACCGTGGTAACAATAGAAATATGTCAATAAAATACAGTTGATTTCAGCACTGAAATATTGTATAATGATTTTCCCGAAGGCTTGACACAATCAATCCTTCAACACCGACAAGGTCGGTATTTCACTCTGCCGCGGGCAGAATTTCATTCCGTAAGGAATTTCACATTTTGCGAAGCAAAATATTTCACTGCAAATCTGTAAGACAGATTTGCCCCATGGGGGCGAAAGGATTTCGACGGGGAATCTGAGTCTTGATAAGCGAGCAGAGGCGGGGCACCTCTATAAAAGCTTCAATGTTATAAAATAAATAACAAAAATACAGTTTTAGCAGCTGCCTAAGTGCAGCAGCCGTCATTCCCGGGAGTACCGCGGCCCGGTGCGTGGCGTCATTGAGCGGTGAACGTGCATGGGAAATAGCCTTGTATTCCATCACGCATTAAAGGGCTGGCTTTTCCGGAAGTGTGTTGCTTCACGCCCGGTAAGGCGAGATTAAATAAGCAAATACGCTCGTAGAAAGTTGGGAGGAAGGTTTTTCGGACAGGGGTTCGACTCCCCTCGCCTCCACCAAAGAATAACCGCAATCCTGATACAAGGTTGCGGTTATTTTCTTTATGTGTTATAATGAGCAACAGGCGGTGATTAGATGTTTTCTATATTTAATACGAACAAACTCAACTCATCTGAATCTGTAGATATCATTGAAAAAGTCACATATGAATACTTGAAACCTTTAGGCTTTAAAAAATATGGTCGAACCTTACACCGCTATGTTGACGGAGATATATCACAAGTAGTCAATTTTCAAAATGGTTGTCCGACAAAAGGTATTTACGATATTCTATGGGTAAATCTCGGTATTCGTGTGCCTGAATGCGCAGAGCAAAATTTTGTTACTGCTGAATCGTTTAAGAAATATTATCATGAATACGAGTGCAATATTCGTACACGTCTCGGCACTCTTGTTGACGGGAAAGATACATTTTATGATTTAAGGAAGAATCCTACTAAAATAGGCAATGACATTGTTAAACGGCTTAAGGAACATGTTATCCCTGTTTTCGATACTCTCAACAGCCGCGATGCCATCTTGAAACATCGGATGGAATATTCTCGTTTTGACCAGATGAATAACCATCTGATTTTGCTTGAAGAAGCAATGATTTTCGGAAGAAAAGGCGATATTGCTGAAGCAACTCGGTTGTTCAATATTTATTATCAAAAAACACTTGCAGCATACAAACATGACCTTGAATACGGCAAAAAAACTTATCTGAAAAAAGGTGAATGTATAGTTTACCGTAATGCAAAAACCAATAAAACCGAAACAGTTACAGCAACGAAAAACGGATATGTGACAACATACAGTGCTGACAAAGGGCATTTAGCCTACCTTGAAGAATTGGCAAAAAACTTAAAAATTCTCCTTTACACCCCTTAATACGAATTGTCCCCCTTCCCGTCACAAACGGAAAGGGGATTGTCTTTTTTATTAATCTCTTAAAGCATTCTTTCATCTTCTAATGTGCTGTATTTGCCGGTTTACTTTCAGCTTTCATTCTCTCCTTCATTTTTTGATATAGTGAAAATAAGATTCACAAGAAGAACTCCTGCAACAACAAGTATCAGACCTTTGGGCGAATTCCATACACAAATCAGCTCGCAGAAGCCGAAAATACCGGAAGCTACAGCAAAAACTATGCCTGTTTCCTTTGGCTTTTCCGAAACCTTGCCGAGAAAGGCAAGTACAGATATTACAGCAGATAAAACTGCAGCTATAAAAAATATTATTGATAACAGCTTCATATTAATCTCTCCTTTTATATAAAAAGATAAGCGGCGAAGCCAAAGTCTGCCCGCCGCTTCAATACTATGATAATAAAAACAAACATCCATGTAAATTCATCCTGCAATAGTGTGAATTTAATGTGCAGAAGTGTTACTATTTTTTTGTCTGCGGGAAATATTCATTTTATATAACATAAATGTCTCCAATCTGGTTTCTTACAAAATTATCATATATTTTCAAGGCTTCCTGCTTTTTTCTTACACTGACGGGGACCCTTGTACCGTCTGTCAGCTCAACCTCATCCGTTCTGAAGCTCTTTATGTAATTCATATTAACGGTAAAGCCCTGATGAATTCTTACAAAGCCGTGAGGAGAAAGAATTTCCTGCATTTCGGAAATTTTTCCTACAGCCTCATAAACACCGTTTGCGGTGTGTACCGTCAGATGCCGTCTGTAACCCTCAACAAAGCTTATTTTGTCAATTTCTATTTTATATCTTGTGCTTTCCCATTTAAGCACAATGCTTGCATTAACTGTCCTGTACTTTTTCAATGCTCTCCCGAAAACCTCTGAAAACTCTCTGTCCTTTACGGGCTTTACAAGAAAATGCAGAGCTTCTATTCTGAAAGCATCAAAAATATAGTCAGAATGAGCGGACACAAAAATAATAATTGTTCGGGGAGACAATGCACGGATTATTTCTGCGGCTTCAATGCCGTTTATTCCCTTCATTTCGATATCAATAAAGAGAATATCAAAATATCCGCCGTTTTTATAATATTCAATAAGGTTTTCTGCAGAGGAGAAATCCGAAACCTCAAAGCCGTCCGCACCTGTACAGAAGGTCAAAAGTCTGTTTCTGATTTCTCTTACAAAAAAACTGTCGTCATCACATATGCAGATTTTCATAAGCCGCCTCCTTCAAAAATTCACAAAACAAAAAAAGGACACCCCCTGATTCGGAGATGTCCTGAAAAACAATCAGAATATTCTGTCAACACAAAAAAGCAGACAAAACGACACTCCGGGAATTATATTTATCCATATCCTGCACCATATCACACACGGTATAAAGCATTGTGTTATTCATTGTGTTTGTCATTATGTCCACCTTCCCTTCTGTAATTTTTTTCCATTCTAACAATTAAGCTTTGCTTTGTCAAATCTTTTTTTCCGAATATGCAAAAGTGTCGTTTTTAAATGCGAAAGTGTAAAAAAATAAGGCATAAAACCGTGCTGTGATGCGGTCTTATGCCTTAAATTTATTTCATAGCTACAGAATTATTTAATAAAACTGTGGAGTAAAGGAAAAGCACGGTGTCGGCATTTTCGAAATCAACAATTCCTCTCAGCGCAGAGGAAGCGATATATCTTATATCAACAATGGTGATTTTTGAATAGCCCTGAAGAAGTAGGGGTGCTATGGAGCTTCCGAAGGAATCACGGAAGAGAATAAGCTCCTTCTTCTCCTGAGCCCCGGTATTTTCCATTACAGATACAGCAACGGTACCCGAAAGGAAGATTTCATAAAGGTCGGGAGTATCCACCTTTGTCATATCATAAACGGGATATTTTTTTGCCTTGCCCGTGTCGTAATTGGTCACCCTTGCGGAATCAATAACATCGTTTGTAAGATAAATGAGCTTATCGGTGGGGACCTTCAGTGCCGACTGATTGTAATACACACCGTAAAAGGGCTTATCTATGACATTTTCCTTAAATTCGGCATCGCCCTCGGCTCCCATTTCAGAGAGAAGCTTATCTGCAACATCCGTAATGCTTTCCTGCTTCCAATGAGTGTCGGTGGTGTAATAATCATCTGCACTTAAAAGGGGCTTTACGTCGATATACTGAGCAAAGGGAGCTTTTTCACTCATTTTCTTTGCAAAATCGTCGTAATTAAATGCAAGATAGCCGTTTTTTTCTGCTATAAAGCAGTTTTTATCAGGAATTACAGACAGGAAAACCTCGGCATCCGTATCTTTAATGTAATTCTCGTAGATATAAGAGAATTTTTCCCCTGCATAATCAATCATATCATCCTTCAGCGGATATTCAATCTTTGAAAGATGACCCTCTGCCTGAAAGATTTTGTTGTTATCCATTCTGTTGAAAAGATACTTCGAGGCATATGCCTTTATGCTCCTGAAAAGATCGCGAAGGGGAAACTGATCGGGAGATGCATCCTCAAAATCCCCCATAAACTCACCCGAAAGCACCGACTCGATGCTGAAATCGGGAAGCAGCTTAAGTGCGCGTCTTTCAGATTCCGAATACTCTGAGGGGCTTCCAAGAAGAAACCAGGCAGAAAAGCCGAAAATTATGGCGGCTGATAATACTATTGTAATGATATATTTAAGTTTTTCTTTCATATTATCGCCTCCTTAAAATCTGAAATAAAGGAATGGATTGAACGAGCCGTCAACAAGGTAAGCCGTGCAAAGCACAAGAATCACCACCGTGAACACGGGAGCAAGCACTGATACAACAGTATTTCCCGCTTTGGTTTCGTTCAGCTTTTTTACAATAAGCTTCGGAACGGGAGTAGCACCGATTGAGGCTACAACGAGAATCAGCGCAAAGCTTCTGAGACTGTACAGCCATTCGGCTCCTGCGAGTCCCGTAGCTCCCACGCCGAACATACCGCCGATATACTGCATTGCTTCGCCCATACCTGCGGCATTGAAAATAACAAAGCTGATTGCAATAAGAAACAGCACATACACACGGGAAAGCACACGGCTCTTCTTGAGATATTTTCCCAGGAACATTTTTTCAAGGGTGAGAAGCACCGCAAAATAAAGTCCCCACACAATGAAATTCCAATCGGCACCGTGCCAGAAGCCCGTTAAGAACCATACGGTAAAAATGTTTCTTAAGTGCTTAAGAGTACCTACTCTGTTTCCGCCCATAGGTATATATACATAGTCTCTGAACCACTGTCCCAAGGACATATGCCATCTTCTCCAGAATTCGGTAACACTCTTTGATATATAAGGATAATTGAAGTTCTCCATGAAGGTAAAGCCGAAAATCTTACCAAGGCCTATTGCCATATCGCTGTAGCCCGAGAAGTCAAAGTAGATGTGAAGAGAGAAGGCTATTGCATAAAGCCAGTAATAAAGCACTGTCTTTTCATCTGTTGCCTTGAAGCTTTCGCAAAGCTCACCAAGGGCATTTGCAATAAGAATCTTCTTACCGAAGCCCACAGAAAAGCGGATAATACCTTCATAGGTTTTCTGCAAGGTATGCTGTCGAACGCGAAGCTCTCTCTCAACATCAGAATATCTTACAATAGGACCTGCTATCAGCTGAGGAAACATTGTAATGTACGCACCAAGGGTGACGGGATTCTTCTGAGCAGGTACATCTCCCCTGTAAACATCCACCGTATAGCTTAAAATCTGGAAGGTATAAAAGCTGATACCGATGGGAAGGGCAATACGCAGAAGAGGAATACCAAGTCCCGTTGCATTATTGAAGTTATCAATAAAGAAGTCAACATACTTGAAATACACTAAAAGCCCCAGGTCAACGCATACAGACAGTATCATAAATACCTTGGAAAGCTTCTTTCCGCGGAATTTTTCAATAAGAAGCCCAAAGATATATCCCACAAGTATGGAAATTATCATAATTACCACATACTTGGGCTCACCCCAGGCATAGAAAACAAGACCTGATATTAAAAGAACTGTGTTTTTAAGCACCTTCGGTACAACCGCATATAATATCAGTACCGCAGGCAGGAAAAAATATAAAAATGAAATGCTTGAAAATAACATTTAAACACTCCCGTAAAACAAAAAGGGCGATATATCCTTACGATATATGCGCCCCTTGTTTTTCAAAGTACAGAACTAAACCTTAAGCAACAGTTGTTTCTTCTACTGTTTCTTCAACTTCAGCTTCGGGATCAAAAGCAGCGGGGCCTTCAACTTCGCCTTCCATACCGCCGATTTCGCCGCCTTCAACCTCTTCTTCAACCTCAGGCTGCTCGAAGGAAAGAGGAGCCATGATGAAGAATACGAAGTTATCAACTGTTTCAACTACCATTTCTTCTGCAGCTGTGCAGATGTTCCAACGAAGGTTAGCATTCTCTTCAAGAGTCTTGATGAAAGCATCCTTGTCAGCATCAGCTTCAAGCTCGAAAACATAGCTTACGAAGGGAATTGTGCCGATCATGGGAACGAAAGCTGTACAAGCCTTGAAGCCTGTGATGTCAGCATTGAAGCCTGCAAGGAAGCCTGCTTCCATATCCTGAACCATGGGCATAAATGCTACAACGCTGTTTGTTGAAAGAGCTGTTGCGATTGTGTTTGTTGTTGCATCCTTTTCAGCAGCAGCTGTCTTGAATGCTTCTGTCAATGTTGCAGCTACAGTTGCATCTGTTGATTCTTCAGCAGCAGTTGTTTCTTCACCTTCAACAGTTGTATCTTCAACTGCACCTTCAACAGTTGTATCTTCAACAGCTGCAGTTGTGTCTTCATTGCTGCCTGTTGTTGCGCAAGCAACAAGGCCGATAACTACTACGAGTGCGAGTGCGAGTGCGATTACTTTTTTCATTTTGATTTTCTCCTTTTGTGTTATGTTTTTCTTTATTTTGTCAGGCAGACTGTCCAGTTTTCAGTCTGTCCGTCAAAGTACAGATTAATAAGATATGTGCCTTTTTTATCGGAAATGCTCAGTGCATAAGTCATATCCTCACGGGCATCAGGCACAAGCCATTTGCAGCGAAGGTCATCTGAAAATATTTTATTTTCACCTTCTGCCAGAATAACCTCACCGGAATCCGAAAGCAGAATTCCCTGTACAACGGTAACTGTGGTATCCTTTTTCAGCTGAAGTGTCATCTCACAGCCGATTTCATTACCTGTTCTTGCAAGCATTATGCCGTCATTGTTTTCTTTGGTCAGAGCGATTTCACCTGTCAGCTTTTCGCTTCCGAGATAAATGTCGGGCGCCACGCTTCTGCCTGTCAGAACAAAGGCACAGCATATAATAACTGCAAATGCGGCAGCTAATGCTCCAATTCTTCTGAAAGGAATAACCACGGCTTTCTTCTCCTCGGTCCGGTCGGCGTTCAATATGCGTTCATAAAGCTCATCGGGGGCTTTTATCTTCTGATATTCTGCCCTTATTTCCTCATTAAACATTGAACTCCTCCTTCTCAAGAATATCTTTCAGCATCTCTCTGCCTCTGGACAGTCTCATTTTCACCGCGGAGGATGAAATTTTAAGTGTTTTTGCGGTCATATCCACACTTAATCCTTCAAGGTAGTGTAAAATGACAACATTTTTAATCTTCTCCGGAAGCTGCTCTACCGCATTAAGCACATCCTTTGTAGCATCTGAAATCTCATCAGAAGCAACAAGATTTTCCATTTCCGTAATATCCTCGTGATTTCTCAGAGAATTTTTACGGTAGATGTCACGACAGCGGTTTATTGTCGACCTGATAAACCATGCCTTTTCGTGCTCATCGGAAGCAAACAGAATGTTTTTTTTCATAAATTTCAGAAATACATCCTGCACAGCATCCATAGCATCCTCATGATTACGAATCTCCATCAGTGCGATTCTGTAAAGCATATCGGAATACTTTTCATAAGCCCGACCTATGTCGGCTTCGGGCTTCGGAGTTTTTCCCACCTGACTGCCTCCTATCTGTAATACGTTTCAAAAAAGCAAATAGTCACATTTTTTTGAAAAAATTTTTTAAAATTTTTCGCGTACCTTTACATTATGCCCTATTTGCAGTTATTTGTAAAGGTTAAATGCAGTTTTTTACTATCCATTCGCCCTATATATTTATTAAATTAAAAAACAATATACATTTACGCTTGAAAATCTCCGCAGCGATGCTATAATTATTGTGTATAATTTTGGAAAAGAGAGAACAAAAATATGCTGAAACGCTTTTTAAGTTATTACAAGCCACACAAAAAAATGCTGTTACTTGATATGGCAGCATCCCTTCTTATTTCGGTTATCGGTATGGTATATCCCATAGTAACGGACAAGATGCTGAATATATACATACCCAATAAAATGTATTCAACAATAATTATTGCAGGTATAATTGTCCTTGTACTTTATGTGATTCGTATGGGACTTCGTTATTTCGTGGACTACTACGGCCACGTAATAGGCGTAAAAATGCAGTCACAGATGAGAAAGGATTTATTCCGTCATCTGCAGAAGCTTCCCTTCAGATTCTATGATAACAACGAAACGGGTAAAATTATGACCCGTATAACCAGCGACCTTTTCGAGGTCTGCGGGCTTGCCCACCACGGACCCGAAAATCTTCTCACAAGCTCCATTATGATTATCCTTTCATTTTTATATCTTCTTTCAATCGACTGGATTCTCACACTTATAATTTTCCTTTGTGTGCCGGTGCTTGTGATTGTGACATACTATTGCAGAAAGGCAATGAAGCAGGCATTTGACGACAGAAGAAAGAGCAATGCAATTATAAATGCTTCCGTTGAAAGCAGTATAACGGGTATTCGTGTTACAAAGGCATACACAAACTCTGAAAGAGAGGTTGAAAAATTCACGGTAGGTGACGATTCCTTTGTAAATTCATCGGGAAGAGCATATTCTGCCATGGCGCGTTTTCATTCCTCAACCACATTCATTACAGATGTTTTCAACGTATTTATTCTTATAGCAGGCGGTCTTTTCCTTTATTCAGGAAGAATCACATTCGGTGACTACTCCACCTTCATAGTTTCCGTAAACCTTTTCTTAGGTCCCGTAAACACTCTTATTGGCTTTATGGAGCAGTTCCAGAACGGCACCAGCGGCTTCAGACGCTTTGTTGAGGTTATGGAGGAGGCTCCCGAGGAGGACCGCGAAAATGCAAAAGAGCTGGTAGAAGTCAAGGGTGAAATCGAGTTCAGAAACGTTACTTATTCATATAATGACAGCGGCGAGGTGCTCAAAAACGTGTCTATGCACTTGCCCAAGGGCAGAAAGCTGGCTCTCGTAGGACCCTCAGGCGGAGGAAAAACCACACTCTGCCACCTTCTCCCCAATTTCTATAAATTAGATGATAACGGCGGCTCAATTCTCATTGACGGTACGGATATCAAAGATATAACCCTCAACTCCCTTCGACGTAACATCGGTATCGTTCAGCAGGACGTTTTCCTTTTTGTAGGCTCTATCCGCGATAACATCCTTTACGGCAGACCCGATGCCACTGAGGAAGAGGTAATTGAAGCCGCAAAGAAAGCAAATATCCACGATTATGTTATGACACTTCCCGACGGCTATGATACTGAAATCGGCGAGCGAGGTGTAAGACTCTCAGGCGGTCAGAAGCAGAGACTGAGTATTGCCCGTGTGTTCCTGAAGGACCCTGCAATTCTTATTCTTGACGAAGCAACAAGCGCACTTGATAACACAACAGAGGTTATGATTCAGGAGGCTCTTGACGAGCTTTGCAAGGGCAGGACAACCCTTGTTGTTGCACACCGTCTGTCAACCATCAGAAATGCCGACGAGATTGCAGTTGTAATCGGCGGCGAAATAAAAGAAAAAGGCACCCACGAGGAGCTTATTTCCCTGGGAGGTACCTATAAAGACCTTTATGCCCTGCAATTCAGGGACAATGATTTTATAGAATAATACAAAGGAACCAAGCTATGTCAGCAAATACCTCTCTCTCAAAACGCAGAATTTATCTTATCTCAGGTGTATTTTCAATGCTTTTCTCAGGTGTTTTATATGCCTGGTCAATATTGAAGGTACCCTTTAAGGAGGACTTCGGTTGGAGTGATTCCGCCCTTGCCCTTAATTTTACTGTAACTATGTGCTTTTTCTGTCTCGGTGCCTTCTTCGGCAGCCTGATAAACAAAAAAGCAGGTGTTAAGGTAAGCCTTATCACTGCAGGTGTCCTTGTAGGCACAGGCTTTGTGTTTACAGGACTTCTGACAGCAGATATGCTTCCGGGACTTTACATTACCTACGGCTTCCTTGCGGCAACAGGAATCGGAATTTCCTATAACGTAACGGTTTCCACCGTAAATGCCTGGTTCCCCGACAAAAAGGGCTTCAGCTCGGGACTTCTTATGATGGGCTTCGGTGTAAGCACTCTTCTTTTAGGCGAAGTTATCAGTAATCTCTTTTCTGCTGAAGCTGTCGGTGTTACAAAAACCTACATATTTTTAGGTATTATTACCGCTGTTGTAATAATCGCATCTGCATTTATTCTGAAAAAGCCCTCTGAGGATACCGTGCTTCCCACCCCCAAGTCTATAAAATCAGCAAAGGAGGAAAGCTTCACAGTCCGTGATTTTACCACAATTCAGATGGTAAAAAGCTTTACCTTCATAAGAGCCTTCATCTGTATGGCATTCATAACTGCTGTAGGCAATTCCGTTATCAGCTTTGCAAGAGATCTGATGCTGTCGGTTGAAGCCTCCGCAGATCTTGCTACCACCCTTGTGGGAGTGCTTTCTGTTTTCAACGGCATAGGAAGAATACTTACAGGTATTCTCTTTGACAAGGCAGGCAGAAAAACAACTATGATTTCCGCAAACATCCTGACAATATTTGCTGCAGGAATTACTCTGCTTGCGGTAACTGTCAGCTCACTGCCCCTTTGTATTCTCGGCCTTTGTCTTACAGGTCTTTCATACGGCTCCTGCCCCACGGTAACATCTGCCTTCACTATGGCATTCTACGGCAAGAAGAATTTTGCAACCAACTACAGCATTATGAATTTCAACCTTATAATTGCTTCGTTCTTTGCAACCTTTTCAAGCACACTTCTTGCAAATTCCGGCAGCTACACAGCACCGTTTATAATGCTTCTCGCCCTCTCAGTTGCAGCACTGGGACTTAACTTCAGCATAAAAAAACCTTAAACAATACAAAAAAGGAAAAACCCGACACAAAGTCGGGTTTTTCCTTTTTGGGGAAGAGAAAATAAATAAAAGGAATAATCAATACTCAGGCAATGAGCACCATTTTTAAGCGATATTCACTGCACGGAAATAATATCACAAAGTGTTTACAGAATAAGTGTGAGTTTATGAACAATTAACAAACAATCACGGATAATTTGTCATATTTACGCCATAATTCCTTAACACAAACTTAACCTTTTATTTATCTTCCGCAAAATCAGTTTTCTTTAGGCTGTGACTGCTGCTTAAGATATGCATTGATAAAGCCGTCAATTTCACCGTCCATAACAGCATTTATATTACCGTTTTCAAAGCCTGTTCTGTGATCCTTTGCAAGGGTATAGGGCATAAATACATAGGAACGGATCTGTGAGCCCCAGCCGATTTCCTTCTGAACACCCTTGATGTCTTCAATTCTCTCAAGGTGTTCTCTTTCCTTTATTTCAATAAGCTTGGATTTCAGCATTCTCATACAGACTTCTCTGTTCTGATGCTGGCTTCTTTCAACCTGACATGAAACAACAATACCTGTGGGATTGTGGATAAGACGGACAGCAGATGAAGTCTTATTAACCTTCTGACCGCCGGCACCTGATGCACGGTATACTTCCATTGTGATATCCTCTTCACGGATTTCAACCTCAATTGTATCGTCAATTTCAGGCATAACCTCAAGAGAAGCAAAGGAGGTATGTCTTCTTCCCGATGAGTCGAAGGGAGAAACACGGACAAGTCTGTGAACACCCATTTCGCTCTTGAGATAACCGTAAGCATTGTCACCCTCAATAACAACAACAGCAGACTTAAGACCTGCTTCGTCACCGTCAAGGAAGTCAACGGTTGTAAACTTAAAGCCATGCTTTGTTGCCCACTGACCGTACATTCTGAAAAGCATCTGACACCAGTCCTGAGCCTCTGTTCCGCCGGCACCGGCGTGGAAGGTGAGAATAGCGTTATTATTGTCATACTGACCTGAAAGAAGAGTTTCAAGAGTCATATCCTCAATAGAGCACTTAACTCTTTCAACGCTCTCAGTACACTCGTCGAGCATACTCTCATCCTCTTCCTCGTTACTCATTTCTATAAGAGTAAGAGTATCGTCATAATCAGCAACCAGGTCCTCATACTTCTTTACCTTATTCTTAAGTCCTGCAAGCTTCTGCAGAACCTTGTTGGAATTTGCAACATCATTCCAGAAAGCTTCGTTTGCTGTTTCCTCGTCAAGAGCAGCAATTTCCTCTTTAAGCGCATCAATACCGAGAGCTTCCTTAAGCTCCTTAAGGGGAGCCTCCTGCTCAAGAAGAGCAAGTCTTAATTCTTCATACTGAAGCATATATTTCACCTCTGAATTAAATTACCTTTTTTATACATACCGATTTATTATATAAAATTCAATACCTTTTGTCAAATGCTTCAAAAAAATAATTACACAATAATATTAACTTTTTTATTGAATTTTTAAGTTTAATTGTATAGAATAGTAGTGTATACTTTAATAATATTATTTTCCGGAGTAAAAAAATGAGATTAAAAAACTGCACCTGTGTTTGCTGCAGCAACACCTTTACAGATAACGATGATGTGGTGGTTTGCCCCTTATGCGGCTCTCCTCATCACAGAGAATGCTGGAACAAAAATGGCGAATGTGCAAACACTTCCTTACACACTGAAGGCTTTTCCTGGGTTTTCCCTGAAGAGCTTAAACCGAAAATTGAAAAAAAACCGACTCAACCTGAAGCAACAGGCACAAATTATACCTTCAAAAACGGTGAAAATGCCGTTGTATGTCCTCACTGCAACGCACTTAATTACGGCAATGATGCATTCTGTATGAAGTGCCGAGAGCCTCTTTATTCTGAAACCGGCAATCCCGCCCCCAATCAGAACAATACACAGGAAAATACACCTCCCCCTCACTTTCAGGGAAGTATTCCTCACGATGAAAACTCATACGAATATTTTCAGCAGTTCGGCGGAGTCCGTCCCGATATTATGATTGACGGAATTCCCGTAATTGAATACTCCGATTACATCGGTGAAAAGAAATCGGGCAGGTATATAAGACGATTTTTAACCATGGACCGTTTCGGCAGAAAATTTTCCGTGTCTCTGTGCGCTCTGATCTTCGGTCCCATATGGTATTTCTACAGAAAAATGTTCAAGGAAGGGCTTCTTTTCCTTCTTGCAATTCTCGTTATTACGGGACTGCAGACCTGGTGCTCGGTCACAGAAAGCACAAAGGCCGTTTACAAAGAGATGGGTCAAATGTACGGCGATGTTATGAACGGTAAAATTTCCGTTGAAGAAATGGAGCAGTACCTTCTTGAGCTTCAGGAGAGACTTATAGCTGACGGAGCCACGGATAAAGACAGAATGAAGCAGACTCTTCTTACCGTACTTGACCTGGTTTATGTTGCGGTATCTCTTGCAATGTCGTTTTTTGCAGACTATCTTTACAAAAAGAAATGCAAAAAGGATATTCTTGCCATAAGAGAGGAATGTACCGATATGCCCACATACAGAAGAACTCTTCATGAAAGAGGCGGAGTATTTACGGGCGGCGCAGTGCTGGGCTGTCTTCTTGTTGCAGCATCATCCGTTATAAAGCTTATCCCTGCTTACTACTATATGTTCAGCAATATACTTTAATTTTATTCGGAATCAGGACTTGGCCGGATTCCGAATTTTTTCGAGGTTTAAAAATGTCATTAAGAAAAAACGATGTAATAGAGCTTGAAATTACAGGCTTCTCCTCAGAGGGAAGCGGCGTAGGACACTTTGACGGTCAGGCTGTTTTTGTAAACGGCACAGCTACAGGAGATACCGTAAGCTGTGTGATTATAAAGGCTAAAAAGAATTATGCCATAGGAAAGCTGCAGAATATTCTTAAGGCTTCCTCCGACAGAATAATTCCCGACTGCCCCGTTTTTCCCCGTTGCGGCGGCTGTCAGTACCGCCATATTTCATATGAAGCGGAACAGAGAATAAAAACCGACAAGGTAAGAGATGCATTCAAGAGAATAGGCCATCTTGATACAGTACCCCTTGAGGCTGTAGGTGCGCTTGATACATACCGTTACAGAAATAAGGCGCAATTCCCCGTTGAAACCGCCAACGGCAGACTGCTTGCAGGCTTTTATGCTCCCTTTTCACACAGAGTAATTGACTGTAAGGACTGTCTTTTACAGCCAGCCGAATTTTCGGATATACTGAAAATAACCGCCAAATGGTGCGAAAAATATAAAATACCTACCTACGATGAAGCAACAAGAAAGGGTCTTTTAAGGCACATTTACATAAGAAAAGCCTTCAATACAGGTGAAATTATGGTCTGCCTCGTAATTAACGGGGACAGAATTTTCAAGGAGAATGAGTTGATTTCCGCTCTTATCAAAGCCAATTCCAACATAAAAACGGTGCTTCTCAATTTCAACACTGAAGACACAAATGTAATTATGGGCAAAAAGGAAAAGGTGCTTTACGGAAAGGGATATATTGAGGATATACTCTGCGGTAAGCGTTTCCGCATCTCCCCTCTTTCCTTCTATCAGGTAAACCATGCCCAGGCAGAAAGGCTATATAATCAGGCAGCTGAGTTTGCAATTACCCCCGACACAAAGGTGCTTATTGATATGTACTGCGGAGCAGGTACAATAGGTCTTACAATGGCTGACAAGGTTGACACACTGATAGGTGTGGAAATTGTCCCCGAGGCCATAGAGGATGCAAAAATCAATGCGCAGCTCAACGGCACCGAAAATGCAAGATTCATCTGTGCAGATGCCTCCGAGGCAGCAAAAACCCTTGAAGGTGAGGGAATAAAGCCCGACACGGTAATACTTGACCCTCCGAGAAAGGGCTGCGACAGGTCTCTTTTGGAAACGGTAGTAAAAATGAACCCCGGAAGAATTGTTTATGTATCCTGCGACCCTGCAACCCTTGCCCGCGATCTGGCAATTCTTGAAGAAAACGGATACAAAACACAGACCGCAATTCCCTTTGATTTATTCCCGAGAACTGTTCATATAGAATGTGTAACCTATCTTATTAAAGAATAATTCACGAAAGAAACGAGGAGCTGTAAAATGAGCAAGGAGTTACCCCGTACCTATGTTCCCTACACCGAATGGGCGGAAAAATCCAGACAGACAGAATACACGGAAGAAACACCGCTGCTTAAAGGCGACGGCACGCTGAATGTCGCCGGATGGGCAAGAAAAAATGTCTTCACTTACGACAGAAATCTTGTAAAGCACGGTCTTATTTCCCGCAAGGAATGGGATTTTTATACTATAACAGACGGCAAGGTGCAGCTTCTTATAAGCTTTGCCAACATCGGAATCGGCGGTTATGTAGGCGCAAAGCTGACAGACCTCAGCACAGGGAAAATAATCTGTGATGCAATTTCCTACTTTATAGGCGGTAACAGATATGTCCCCCTGTCAAAAGGTGATACACCCGGCAGATTCAAGGATAAAATCGGCAAGGCTCAATTCGATTTCTTTACAAAGAAAACCGAAAGAACCCTTTACTTCTATAAGCCTCACAAGGGTGAATCCGTTGAATGCAGAATAAGCATGGATATCCCCGAGGGAATGGAAAACATCACAACAGTTCTGCCCTTCAAAGAGGACAGCACCAGATATTTTATGACCACCAAGCAGGCTTGTATGCCCACGGGCGGATATTTCCGTTACGGTGATTTTGTTTACAAATTCAGCAAGGATACAGCCTTCTGTGCTATGGATTGGGGCAGAGTCAACACCATTCACGAAATGGTATGGTACTGGGGAAGCGCCTCAACATACCTTACGGATAAAAACGGAAACAGACACCTTTTCGGCTTTGAAATCACATGGGCAATCGGTGACGAAAGCAATGCTACGGAAACCTGTCTTTTCTATGACGGAAGGGTACATAAAATCGGTGCTGTTGATGTGGAAAAATTCCCAAAAGGAAGATTTCTTGAGGAATGGAAATTCATTTCCGAGGACGGCAGATTCAATATGACAATGACACCCACACTTGACAATCACTCGGATGTTGATTTCAAGGTCGGAAGAATGAACTGCCATCAGATTTACGGAAATTACAACGGCACGGTTACTCTTGATAACGGCGAAATTCTTGAAATAGAAAATCTCTTCGGCTTCTGCGAATATGTAGAAAACAGGTGGTAAGCCGTCTTCAAAAAAGCATATATACAAAAAAAGACCTTAAGCGCCCACAGGGTACTTAAGGTCCTTATTATATATTTACATTATATAATTCACTTAAAACGACTTAATAAGGTTATCGAAAAAGCTCTTTAATGCGTTAATAAATGAGCGGAGCATAATTACGAAATTGGTGAAATTCGGCTGCTTTGCGAACTGCTCGGTTGCACTGAGATTTTCAACCTTGTCAAAAGTCTCATCGGGAATATTGTTCTGTATAAACTGAGGATATTCCTCGTATGTATCAATATAGAACTGTTCCTCGCCCAGAAGCATTTTTTCATAGAATTTATCGTGTCCGCCATGAGTTGTAGAATGAAGCATATCTTTTACAAACCATGTCTGCTCGGGAAGTGCGCAGGTTGAAGCATCAATACAGAAATCGGGAGAGATGTGGTTATGTCCGTCATCAAGCTTCTGTGTATACCCCTCTTCAAATGTGCCTCTGATATCGGCTGTTATTGCACCAACGGAAGCATACTTTGTATCAACAGTACCGTCAGATGTATTCATATAAGCAGATACAAGAGGAGTGCGCTGAATGTCATATCCTGCAACAATGTAGATTTTAACATCCTTGTTTGCTTTACGAAGAATTTCGGGAGCTTTTACCTGAACATTATAATGATATGCATCAAGCTTTTCAATAAGCCCTGCCTGTGTTTCTTCATTCACCATAACGGCCTTTGCGTTCTCGTAATATTCATGGGGGACAAATGCCCAGATACCGGGAAGTGTACCGAAAATGGGGATGAGAGCCTCATCATATACTCTGTCGATAAGATTTTCAACTATGGGATCAACAAGGTTAAGAAGAAGTGACCATACACCTATATCATCAAGGGCAGTTGCGAGTCCGTAAAGGAAGCCCTGGAAAAAATCCTGTTCAAGTGAAGGAATTGCATCAAGTGCATAATTTACGAGTGCATCCTTGTTGATTTCAAACTTTCTGCAGAAAAGCTCACCTGCAACAGCAGTACCCTGAATGGGGCAGTTCTGTAAGATGATTGTTTCAATATCATCGGTGCCGTACTTTTCAATGTATGCCATTGTAACAACACCGCCCATGCTTGAAGCCTTGAGCTGTACCTTATCGTGACCTGTCAGCTCCTTCATAATCTGAATAGTCTCATTAAGTCTGTCAGCATGTGTATAAGGGTCAAGACGGAAGTCATATCCTAAATAGAAGGAATGCTCAATACCGTGCTCCTCACTTTCGGGATATTCCTCGGGAGCATATACGTTCTCCTTTGAATTACCGTTACCGTCAAGTGCAAGAGCACCGAAAGCGGAATTCACAAAACCTATAAGGGCATCACCGAAGGTGTCATAATCTCCCAGCATAAGAGCAGGAATTGCAGGAAGAATAACGGAAACAGCTTCTTCAATAAGAGGTGCGGTTTCGGGACGGAAAAGTGCTTTTTCACTTTCTGTGCCGTAGTTTTCATATACAGTGCCACTGCCCAGAGCCGCAACATAAATTACGGGATTAAAGCCGCAGTCACATTCCTTTTCCGCAGAGAAAGCGGGAAGAACAAGACCGGAAATTAAAACCAAAGATAAAACAATTGCTAAAACCTTTTTCATAAATTAACTCCCTCCAATAAATTTACGGATTCGGGCGGGTTTAACCCGCCCGCTTTAATTTTTTATCCGAAGTTGAAAAGTCTCTGGAAGAACAGCTTAATCTTTTCAAAGAACTGCTTTATTTTGTCAAACAATGACATAATTGCATCGCCGTCTTCAACATGGTCGGGAGGAGGTATCTTGTTGGGATCCTCAAGAAGCTTACCTAAGACTGCAATAAGATCATCAGTATTTCCTGCAGAATCAATAATATCGTTTATTGTCATGCCGTTTGCAACAAGTCTTTCCGACAGTGTATCTGCTATAGGCAGCAGCATTGTTATCAGCGTATATACACCGAACAGAACAATATCAATAACCTCATATTCCTCAATCATTCCGAGAATAGTATTAATCAGAATAAACATAGTCTCCGCATCATATTCATCAAGCTTGCCTTCACCTACAAGGTTTACAACAATCTGACCGAGAGCCTCGTGGTTTTCTTCCATATAAAGAATCTCAAGAGCAACTCTGAGAATAGCTGTAAGAAGGTCACCGCCACCCGTTGCATTAAGGAATACAGTAGGTCTTACTTCCTTTGAATTGAATCTCTGGAGTGTACCTACACAAAGAGTGTAAAGGTCAATATAGGGAAGACTGATTGATACACCCTCAATTGTAAGAGAATCGCCGAGAAGTGAGCCTACAAGGTCACTTACAAGTGCATTGAAGTCAACGTCAAGAGGAAGAGACAGCTTAAGTGTAAGACCTTCAATTTCAAGATTTGCAAGAAGACCGTCTACAAGATCGTAGCCGTTGAGAATGGGCTTCAGAATATCAAGAAGAACATATACAAAATGTACAAGGTTATTAAGAAGTCCGTTGAATCCGCCGATAGAAATGAAGAACAACAGATTGGGAATAAGGCTGAGCACTACATTGAGAGGATCTGAATATGCCTTTTCAAGAAGAGAAAGAATGGGAGAGAACAGGTAGTAAATTGTGTTAGCATCACCGCATACGGGATCCTGTGCTGCCTCGTAATAGTCTCTGTAAGTAAGGATATTCGGACAGGACAGTGCTTCAAGAAGTCCGATGAATGCATACTGATAGCCTGCATATCCGGGAAGATTTATAAGACCGAGAATGCTGAGGTCCTGATCCATAAACAGGAACTTGATAAGGAATGCCGCAGGAGAAAGAAGAGTTGCAAGTGTCTTTAAGAATACCTTACCGCTTGTAAAATTCTGTTCTGCGGGATTTTCAATTATTGAGGGATCAGTTACACCCCAAGCAAGCTCAACATCATCAATAACGGGAACAAGCTCACCTGTTTCAGGGTCATATTCTTCACTTATCATAAACAGCTCTGTCCAGGAGGATACTGCACTGATTCTTTCCCAGGCAGGTGTACGACCTACTATCTTTTCAAGTGAGTCTGCAATCTTTTTGGTTGAGAAGTCAACATCAAGAACTGACTTAAGAACAGCTTCAATATCAAAGCCTATAGTGTCATTAAGACCGCCGAGAAGCTGGTATATAAGATTGAATACGGTGTTTACAAGATCATCTGTAAACAGCATATCGTTTACAAGGTTTCTTAAGAATGCACCGAGACCGTCTTCAAGACCTTCAAGTCCCTCAATATCAAGCATCATAAGAACATCTTCAGCAAGAGGAGTAAGGTTTGCAATGAAATTATCTGCATTTTCCTTTGTCCAGTACTGTGAATATCTTACATTACTACCGTATGAAAGTGTGGGATTGATTGTAGTGTTAAGAAGTGTTGTTTCGTGATAATTAATAGGTTCAAGAGGATATGTATAGGGCTTGTTTAAGTAAAGATCACCCGTTTCACCTGAATAGAAAAGCTCGAGCAGAGCACATATCGCAGCATCGGGATGAAGCATAACGTTATTGACGATATCACCGAGACCGAGACCAAGGAAAAGCTCTCCGCTGAGGTCAAGTCCCAGACACTCAATAACTGAGGGTAAATCTGTAAGAGTGGAATCGTACTTGTAGCCTACTGCAGATAAAACATAACGGAGAAGGAATACAAATACCTTACCGGGCTCCTTAACATTAATCGTATTTTGCGTAGTTACTGTACCTGTTGAAATAAGCTTACCTTCAGGAATAGCAGGAATACTGAAGGGCTCCTCGTGATAAATGGGAGATTCGTGCTTTACGGGGTGAGCCTCGTCCTGTGTAAGGGAGAAGATTGTGTGCTCCTCATCTGAATAATAAGCAAGATGACCATTGGGATAGTTATCGGGATAAAGTCCGTATTCTTCCGAGTCGGGGAACACTATATTTCCGAGATTGTCGCTATAGCAAACAATATTATAACCTGTAATAACATCGGTTTCATAGGAGAAGGAAATAACCTCATTAAGAAGACCGTTAAGAGAGCTGAGCATATCCATTGTGCTACCACCGATAAGCTTCTTAAGAGAACCGATAGAAACGGGAATGGTACCACCGATTGAAAGGTTAAGACATACGTGGTCAAGAATATCTACAAGACTCAGAGTCTGTACAAGAGAGAAGCCCTTATGTGCATTAGCCTGATTGTCAGTCAATATAACATAAGCCTTACCCCAGTTTTCCTTGTGTTCCACAAGTGCAGCCTTTGCTGCTTCATCAGTACGGGAAAGGAAGTGTACAAGGTTGGGAACAAGTGACATAACAGTCTGCAAAGGCTTCTTTGCCACACATTCCGTTGCCCACTTTAAGATAGGCTCCACAGCTTTTCTGAGACAGTCATTGATATTATTATCAACAGCAGCATGGAAGTCCTTTGATGTAAGATAAAATTCTTCGGGAATACCGAGAACGCGGTAAAGAGGAATAAATACCTTAGTGTATGCACCTACTGAAGTAAAGTATGTACCGCCGATAAGCTCAAGGTCATAGTACTTACCGAAGTTAGCATTCTTAAGAGAGCCTCGTTCATCATTCTGGTATTCATAGTCACCGCAAAGGAATACAACAAGAACTCGTGTGAATCCGCTGAGACCTGCACAAAGTGCATCAAGGAAGGCTTCGGCTTTCTGGTCTGCGGGAGCATCATCAACACCCCAAGACAAAGCTTCAAAATTAACATTTTCCCAGCTTCCACCGGCATTTCTGAGCACGGAAGCAGCATAACTGTACTTTGAGCCATAGTCTTCTTCAAGACGGGTTGCAACTACGTTAGGATAAATTGCCAGGTCATTATCCTCAAGAACACTGTCAATAATATCGCCTAACAGACCGCCGACAACCTCAATTGAACCGATGTTATCAACAAGAAGCTCAACTATCATCGGATAAAGAAGCTCAACCAGCATATTTACGATGCTGTCTGTGAAAACAAGCTCTGAAAGCACCATTCCGACGAGATCGCCGAGAGTTTCATATTCCAGTTCACCCTCTACACCGAGAAGCCCACCGATATCAAGAAGCTGTGTAAGCACCGTTGCAACACGGTTAGCGATTGCGGTGTCACCATCACCCTCCTCACCGTCACGGGGAGAGATAAGAGCATCAATATCCTGAAGAATATCGGTAACTGCTTCACCGTCAGCTGTGTATGAGGCATTGCCTCTTACTATTCTTGTAGGATCCTCGGATGTTTTCTTGAGAAGGTAATAAAGAGTTACCATATTTCCGAGATCATTTCCGAATGTACCCACAAGAGCAGCATTTGAGAATGTATCGGAGAAAATCTGAGCACCGTAGGTTCTGACTCCCTTTATTGCAGCAGTTATTTCACTGACACGGGCGTTATATTCACTGGCAATCTGACCGGAATCCATACCGTTGGTATTGACAATACCGCTGTTTTTAACAAAAGCCTCAGGATTATCAATCTGATCATCAGTCATTGAACTGAAAATAGCATCCCATCTTGACTCATCAAAGTCCGAGTACTCTTCATTAATAAAGTACATGAACTGCTCATACGCTGTTCTGAGCATAGGAACGGTTGTTGTGTCTTCCTCTGTCTTTATAAGATAGTAAGATGCCTGACCGCCTCTTGTAACACCGTCATAGGTCAGTGAAAGATTCTCGGGAGTTTTGCTGAAGCCGTAGTCAATACCATAGCTGTTCCATACTCTCTCAAGTGAGGGCTCGGCAAATGCATAGTAAGCCTTTGATGCAGTTTCGTTGTAGAACCTCTGATATGCAAACTGATACGCAGCAGTTCTTATTACAACCTTTGCATAGGGGATGTAATCAATACCGCCGCAGTCCTCAAGAAAAACATTCATTGAGGTCTGGACAACAAATGAAAAACGGTGATAATAGTTACCTGCATTAACACTTACGGAGTTACCCATAAAGTATCTGAGAATGGTATCAACATTATAATATTCCCAGACGCTCTTCTCAATAAACTGAATACCGTATGTGGGAAGATTGATCTTATCAATTTCCATACCTGCAGCAAGAATCTCTTCTACTGCCTTGTTATAAGCCTCAATTTCTTCCTCTGTAGGCTCATAGCGGTTACCGTAGAAGTCCTCATAAAGTACTCCGCCGTCCTTTTCAAAGTAAGGTTTGATTTTATCGCTTATATACTCCACGAGAGTTGCTGCATCGTAACAACCCACACCATACTGGAAGCTCATAAGAGATTCGGCAATGTAGTAGTATCTGTTGGAAGCCTTAAGGATATCACTAGAGTAATTATCCTCAGCAACAACCGTGTGGTCGTAGGCAAAGCCTTTGGCCTCCTGATCGAAGCCTTCAGTTGAATTTTCAAGTTTTGAATTTACTACCTTGTAGTTTGTAAGCTCACGCACATGCTCGTTTTTAAGAGCATCGGCAAGCATCTCATACTGCGCGGCATAGTCAATTTCGTCTGCTGCAGCGGTAATGCCAAGGGACATTACGCTGAAAAGCATAAGAGCAGCCATAAACACGCTGAGTGCTTTCTTAAATCGCATACAAAAAACTCCTTTTGGTGAAATTTACCCTCTTATCAGAAAGAGGGCATACCTATACGGGACTATTATAATACTTTTTAAGAAATTTTTCAATATTCTTTTAATACATAGCGTGTTGTGATTTTGCAACAATATAAGAGATTTTTTATATCAGTTTTCAACAAAATTTATCAATCTGATGCTAATAGTGTATCATCTGCAGCATCAAAGCATATTCCGCCGTCCCTTACCCGGCAGATTATTTTACGGGGAGGATTTTCTGATATCAGTATTTCCGACAGAGGCGTCTCAATTTCCGAGGTTATGATGCTTCTGAGATTTCTTGCTCCGTACACCCTGTCGCACCCCCTTTTACCAAGAAAATCGTATACTTCATCATCAAAGGCTATATCTGTTCCCTGCTCCTTCAGACGCGTGGCAGCTGATACCAGCATATTCTCCGCAATTTTACGGATATGCTCGGGAGTAAGCCTTGCAAAAACCACAGTTTCATCAATACGGCCGCGGAATTCGGGAGGAAAAATCTTCTTAAGCTCATTTTCGAGCTGTTTTTTCATATCCGAATATTCCCTCTCTTTGTCCGTCTCGTAAAAGCCCACCGTCTGATTGCCGTTTCCGATAACGGAGGCTCCTGCATTTGAGGTCATAACAATAATGCAGTTTCTGCAATCTGCGGTTTTTCCGTCTGCGCCCGTAAGAATACCGTCCTCAAGCACGGGCAGAAGAAAATTGAACACATCGGGATGTGCCTTTTCAATCTCATCAAAAAGTATAAGGCTGTAAGGGTGTGTCCTTATCTTTTTCACCAGCTGACCGCCCTCCTCAAAGCCCGTATAGCCGGGCGGAGAGCCTATAAGTCGGGAGGCAGCGTGCTTTTCGGAGAATTCTGACATATCAAAGCGTATAAGAGCATCACGGCGTCCGAAAACGCTGAATGCAAGCTCTGCCGCAAGTGCAGTTTTCCCCACTCCCGTAGGACCGCAGAACAGAAAGGTACAGACAGGTCTTTTAGGGTCGCGAAGTCCTGCCCTGCCTCGTCTGACAGCAGAGCAGACAGTCCGGACGGCCTCATCCTGACCTATGATTTTTGATGAAAGCACTGCCGGCAATTCTCTGAGCTTTGCCTTTTCATCCTTTGCTATTCCCTCTATGGGAATTTTTGTCCAGGAGCTGATTACCTCCTCAATATGTGAGGGCTCAACCGGCAGCTTTTCTTTATTCTCAGCAGATATCCTTGCCTTCAGACAGGAAATTTCCTTATACAATTGCTTTTCCTCGTCACGGTATTTTGCCGCCGCAATAAAATCCTGTGAATTTACGGCAGAGGTCTTTTTATTGCCGGCCTCCTCTGCCCTTTTCAGCAGTACGGCAATTTCGGGGGGAAGACTTTCTCCCTCAATACTTACCCCTGCCGATGCTTCATCTATAAGGTCAATTGCCTTGTCCGGGAAGAACCTGTCCGTAATATACCGCAGAGAAAGTGACACGGCACTGTCAATTGCCTCATCAGTAATTCTCACCCCGTGAAATGCCTCATATTTCGGTCTTAGATTTCTGAGAATTTCCACGGTTTCTTCTGCCGTAGGCTCCTCTACACTCACCGTCTGAAATCGCCTTTCAAGAGCTGCATCCTTTTCAATATTTTTCCGGTATTCCTCGTTGGTCGTAGCTCCGATCAGCTTTATTTCTCCACGGGCAAGCACAGGCTTGAGTATATTCGCAGCATCAACCGCTCCCTCTGCCGAGCCTGCCCCCATGAGGTTGTGAATTTCATCAATAAACAGAATTATATTCCCTGCATTTATCACTTCCGAAATTACATTTCTTATTCTCTCTTCAAAATCACCGCGGTATTTTGCAGCTGCAACCATAGAGGTAAGCTCAAGAGAATAAAGCTCTGAATTTCTGAGGATTTCAGGCACCTCGCCCTTAGCGATACAAAGAGCCAGTCCCTCGGCAATTGCCGTTTTTCCTACCCCCGGCTCTCCTATGAGACAAGGGTTATTTTTCGTTCTTCTGCAAAGAATTTTTATAACCCGTTCAATTTCACGGCCTCTGCCGGTAACCGGGTCAATCTTTCCGCAAGCGGCGGCAGATGTAAGATTCACACCATATTTGTTGAGATATGAAAGCCCCGTATTTCCGGAAAGCCTGTCTCGTATTTTCGGATTTTTTGCAGTATCTCGCCCCGAAAGATTTTTCGGAATGTCCGCATAAATATCCGACGGTTCAACTCCCATTTTTACAAGAATTCTGCTGGCAAAGCAGGATGGCTCTCTGAGAATAGCACCGAGAAGATGCTCCGTTCCGGTAAGAGCCGTCCCCTCTCCTCGGGCATTCTGAACGGCAGAACGGATAATATTCCTTGCCTTGGGAGTAATATCATTTTCCGTCAGATGAGTAGGATTTCCCACACCTACTGCCGATTTTATAAAATCACATACAGCCGCTCCCGTCACCTTACGCGCTCCCAGTATCACACCTGCAACAGACCCCGTATCTTTAAGAAGACCTGCAAGAATATGTTCACTCCCCACATAAGTGTGACCCATATCCTCCGCACAGTTAACGGCAGAATTCAGAGCCGCATTAGCTTTAGCGGAAAATCCCGAAAATATAAACATAACATCCCTCCGAAACAGTCTGATTTAGTATATGACAGAATAAGGAAATCCATTCACAAATCATAATTTGTGCGGGCTTTTTGCCCCACAAATTATGATGATATCGACAACAAAGTTGTCGGTGAAATCCGAATTTTATTCGGATGAAATCCATTCAGAAGAATGGATGAAATCTTTGTCTCCGACAAAGGAAAAGAGACTTACGGCTTGATTCTATTAGATAGAGCGTAAGCGGAATAAGACACAGAGTGTCTTCCGAAACCTGAACGCAGTGAAGATTTCATCCGGTTTTCCGGATTTCATCGCAAAGCGATTTCATCCACCGCAGGTGGATTTCATTATCATAATTTGTCGTCACGATAAATTATGATTTCACTCCTCTGCGGTTGTCCTTGAAATTCTTCGTGATTTCGTGAAGCTTTTCTTTGAACTCCTCAGCTATTTCAGGGTAAACCGTAGTTCTGTTATAGTTTTCACCGTAATCATCGGTCAAGATATGAAGCCAGTTTTTACGGTTTTTATCCCAGAATGCAGAGTTATCATTCTGTATTTTCTCAAAATATTTGAATGTAATATATTTGTTGTTTTTAATTACATCAAACTTATAATCCGGATATTTTTCCTTAACTTCCTTTACGGGAACGGTATACTGAATTGCCTTGATAACCTCACGCTTCATATGAAGAATAGGACTGTCTTCGGTATGTATCACCTTGTCATTTTTAAGCAGAGGCGCTATTGACACACCGTCAATTTCACGATCAGAGGGCAGATAGTTTTCTTCTCCGCTACCCGTTATTCCGCAAAGCTCCACTAAGGTCGGATAAAGGTCAGTGAGTACAGCAGAAGAGGTTCTTTCTGTGCCGGTCTTACCGAGCTTTCCCTGAGCATTGTCCCATCGGATCATAAATGGAACCTTCTGTCCGCCTTCATAAGCAAGATACTTTCCGCCTCGAAGGTCAGAAACTGAGCCTTCAAGTGCAGGACCGTTATCACTTGTAAATACGATGATTGTATTTTCGAGAACACCAAGCTCTTCCATTCTATTAAAGAGCAGTCCCAGATAATGGTCAAACTCCGTAACACAGTCAACATAGGTACCCATTCCCGTAGTACCGTCAAAATCGTCTCCTGCATATATGGGTGCATGAGGCCAGGGGGAAGCATAGTAAGCAAAGAAGGGCTCATTATTTTCGGCTTTTTCGGAAATCCACTCTGTAATTTCATCGTGAATCCACCTTGTAGTCATACTCTGATCCTTCAGTTCATTTGTGCCGTGAACAATTTCCCACTCGCCGTTTTCCTCAGTAACATGATAGAAGGGTGTCATATCATTTACATGGTGGCTTCCGTAGAAATAATCAAAGCCCTGATTTGTGGGAAGATATTCACCGTAATCGCCAAGGTGCCATTTACCGAATGCGCCCGTGGAGTAGCCTGCGGCCTTGAAGGTTTCAGCAACAGTTATTTCATCACCTAACATTCCGTCTGCATTATTACCCATTTCTATTGAATTGAAAATTCTTGTCTGTGCAAAGGGAGAAAGTGTATCAACCGTAGGATATATAACATTATCTGCATAGCCTCTGTAAGGATATCTTCCCGTAAGAGCAGCAAAGCGTGCAGGTGAGCATACGGAATATGCAGAATAAAAGTTAGTAAGATTGAGTCCGTTTTCACCTATAGAGTCAATATTGGGAGTTTCGTAAATTGCACCGTTAAGAGAAACGTCACCCCAGCCAAGGTCATCCATAAGGATGAAAAGCACATTAGGAGAATTCTCATCTGCCGTTTTATCCACACCGTCAAGATAATCATTATGTCCGTCCCACAGTCTTTCGGTGTTGGGCTTTGAACGCATATTCATTGTAAGCACATACACCACACTGGTTCCGAGAAGGAGTATTCCGAAAACTGCCGAAAGCAGCTTTTTCATTCCGTTTTTCTTAAATGATTTTCTTGCAATGAAGAAAAGTCCCCATAAAGCCACAGCAGTGGGAGATATAAGAAGAAAATTACCGAGAAGCCTTGTGAAGAAATTTCCCTCACCCGTAAGAAGAGGATGCTCAGCCGAGGAAAAGCCTGCAAGACCCGAGGTAAATGCACCGAAGCCTGCATCCGCACCGAAAACTGTGAAGTACACGGCAATGCCGATACCCGCTGCCGCATAGGCAAACACAAAAGGCGCGTAAACCTTGTTTTTTATTATCAGCCCCAGCACAATGAGAGCCGATACAATACACATAAATGCCACCGAAACTACGGCAACAAGGTTAAGCTGCAATATCCATAATGAAAGCATAAGAATTATTCCTGCCGCCATTACGGCTATGGGAAATATTTTTTTACCTGTATCAAGTTCAATTTTCTTTTTCATAGGTCACACTCCCTGAAATTATGTATTCATTATATGATATATCTGCAATAATTGTCAACAAATTCAAAATGTTTAAATATTATTGTTTTCAGGAAAAATATGTAATATAATGTTTTCATTAACTTTACCGGAGGAAATTATGACAAACAAAAATGATATCACACAAAAATTAGCGACGGCTCCCGTGCCGAAGCTGCTCATTTCACTTGCAATTCCCTCGGTAATTGCACAGATTGTAAATCTTCTTTACAATATTGTTGACAGAATATACATAGGGCATATGGAAAATACGGATTCTGCCGCACTTACGGGGGTCGGGCTGTGTTTTCCTATGATCTGCCTTATAGGTGCATTTACAATGCTGATAGCTCAGGGAGGTGCCCCCAGAGCAGCAATTTTCATGGGAAAAGGAGACAATATCTCAGCCCGTAAGATTCTCGGAAACTGTTTTTCTTCCCTTGTCCTCATGTCGGTTATTCTAACGGCAGTTTTTCTCACTTTTTCCGAAAAGCTTCTGTGGCTGTTCGGAGCTTCAGAGGATACTATAGGCTACGCGCTTGACTATATAAACATATATACCGTCGGAAGCATTTTTGTAATGATTTCTCTGGGGCTTAATCTCTTTATTTCAACCCAGGGATTTACACTTTTCAGTATGGCAACCGTGCTTATCGGTGCAGGGCTTAACATCATACTTGATCCCGTGTTTATTTTTGTTTTGGATATGGGGGTAAAGGGAGCTGCAATTGCAACGGTAATCTCTCAGGCTGTATCAGCTTTATGGACACTTCTTTTCCTCACGGGAAAGAAAACAAAGCTGAAGCTCAATATCCCTGATATGAAGCCTGATATAAAGCTGCTTCTCCCCTGCTTTGCTCTCGGACTTGCTCCTTTTGTTATGCAAAGCACGGAGGCGGTTATAAATATAGCATTCAACTCATCTCTGCAGAAATACGGCGGTGACATTGCCGTAGGCACTATGACATTAGCCTCCACAGTAATGCAGATTATCTGGATGCCCGCACAAGGTATAGGTATGGGCGCCCAACCCATTATCAGCTTCAACTACGGTGCAAAAAATCCCGACAGATGCATAAAAGCAATAAAAACAATGCTTTTCACTACAGGTTTTTATTATCTTGCTCTGTGGCTTACAGTCCAGCTTTTCCCGAAAATGCTTATGGGCATATTTACAGAAGACAACCTGCTTCTTGATAATCATAATCTTATTCGTCTATACCTGGGAGCTATGGGATTTTTCTTCTTCCAGTCAACAGCGCAGCAAGGACTTGTTGCCATTGGAAAAGCAAAGGCTTCCCTGTTCATTGCATGTCTCAGAAAGCTTATTCTTCTCGTACCCCTCATTTACATTCTCCCCCTATTCATTGAAAATAAGGTTTTTGCCGTTTTTCTTGCAGAACCTGTATCGGATACTATATCAATTATCACGGCATCAGTCATTTTCATTTTTGTTTTCGGAGGAGAAATGAAAAAACTGAAAAAAGAGAAAGGAATTTCTTGACAATCTGTTTACTTTTATAATATCATAAAGGTAAGAAATTCAGGAGGAAAAAAATTATGTACGCACTTTTAACCAAAATACTGGCAACTATTCTTGCAGCCTTATTCTCATTTTTTGGTATTTCATCTGATCTTCCCGGCTTCTCTGATGAAGTCATCCCACAGACTGATATCAGATATGTCAACGAAGACAAAGGCTCTGCCGATATGAAAATATCCATAGATACAACCACCGACGGTGAGTATAAGCTTTATTGGGCAGATGAAAATTTCAAAAAAATCACATACACCCTGGGCGATACCGAAATTGAATATTCGGAATTTGCTGTCATCAACACCTATTTCGGTAAAGGCAGCATTGAGCTTCCTGATTACACCGCAATTCCCGACGGTGCTTCAAGCATCCTCGTAACTCTTGACGGTGAAATTCTTGAAATCTTTGATATTCCCGACTTCAAGCAGGCTGACAGAGGAGAGCCTGTTTATACCTTCGGCTCAATCAGTGACCTTCATTTCAACAGATATGACCTTGAAGACGGCTCTGACGTGGCAGAAACAACCTTTGTCCGCGCACTTGATTTCTTTGCCGATGCAGATGTTTCTATTGTTGCAATGCCCGGCGACATTTCAACTGACGGAGAAAAAGAAGCATTTGAAGCATTCAACCGAATTGCATCGGAATATGACTTCCCCGTATATACAACCACCGGCAACCATGACCTTTATGCAGAGTACAAAAAGGAAAACTGGCTTGAGTTTATGAATACCGGAGCATACGGCGAGACAAAGGCTGACGGAATCTTAAATGTATCAGAAAACGGTATGGACTTTGTATATGAAGAAAAAGAGTCAGGCGACATCTTCATCTTCCTTAATCAGACATCAAATAATTACGGACTTTTATGGAATGCCCTTCTGACAAATGCTCAGCTTGACTGGCTTGAAGCACAGCTTGAAGCATACAGCGATAAAACAGTCTATCTTTTCTTCCATACCTTCCTTACATCTGCCAACGGAAATCCTCTTATGAGCACAGGTAATCTGCAGAATGAATTAGGTTGGAGTTATCCTCTTTTCTATACCCCCGGTGCAAGTGACGAAGTAAAACTGAGAAATCTTCTCAGAGAATATGACAATGTTTTCTTCTTTAACGGACATTCTCATTGGGCATATCACCTGCAGACACTTAATCCGAATCTCAACATTTCCAAAAACGGTGAAGACGGTGCTACTTACGTTCACGTTTCATCTGTTTCTTCACCCCGAGTTACGGGTGACTATCAGGTTCTGTGGGAAGGCACAGATCCCACAATGAGCGAGGGTTATCTTATTGAGGTTTATGAGGACACAATACTTCTTATGGGTGTTGACTTTGTAAACGGAAGAATTTTATCCTACGCAACATACGAAGCAGCAAAATAAATAAAACCGTAAAACTTAAAGGGTATCGGAAAAACCGATACCCTTTCATCTTTACATTATAAATCAGTTATCAATAACAACCTCTCTGTGAGAAGCGGAGGAATCATAAATAGCCTGGAGAATCTTTGATGTACCTACAGCAAACTTAATATCGTTACGGTTTCTTTCGCCCTTTCTTACACACTCAACAAAATCGATAACCTCATCGTGATGCATACCGTTAAGCTTATAATCGGGCTTTTCTTCAATAAGCATACCATCTCTTGTTGTGTAGTAGGTATATTTTCCGCAATACTGAAGTCTTACACCGCCTTTATCGCCCATAAAGTCAATAAAGGTTTCGTTTTCACCGATGTTCTGTGCCCATGCCCCGTTGAAGCTGAGTGTTGCGCCTTCTGTTCTGACAAGACCAGTTACGGAATCATCAACATCATAAACACCTGTTTCTACATTCTTTGTATCCTCTGCCCACATTGAAATGTAAGTATAATCCTTCATATTCTTACCGAGCTTACAGAATGCCTCTCCGCTTGCAGTAAGAAGCTTAGGATCACCGAGACAATAAAGAATAAGGTCGATATAATGAACGCCCCAGTCAATAAGAGCACCGCCGCCGGAGGATGCTGAATTTGTAAAGTCTCCGCCAAGTCCCGGAATAGAACGGTGTGCACGGAAGGATGCATAAACGTGGAAAACCTCACCAAGATCTCCGCGTGCTATCATATCCTTGATTTTGTTTACAGAATTTGAATATCTGTTACATACACCAATGGAAAGAATTCTGCCTGTTTCGTAGGATACCTTTTCCATTTCAAGTGCCTCTGAAAGAATTCTTGCAGCAGGCTTTTCGCAAAGCACATCCTTACCGTGACGCATAAAGTCAATGGCAATTACGGAATGATGGTCATTGTGTGTGCAGACTGAAACTGCATCAAGCTCAGGGTCATCAAGAATTTCGTGATAATCGTATACTGCCTTACCGCAACCGTACTTTTCAACTGCACTATCGGCTCTTTCGGGAATGATGTCACAGAAATACTTGATTTCTGCATTTTCACTATCCATATATGCGGGAATATGTGCGCTGTTAGCAATATTTCCGCAGCCGATAACTGCAACTTTAATTTTTTCTTTCATTGTTATTTCTCCTTTATTTCAGGCTGACTGAAATGAAACTCCTTGCAGATACAATTTCCGTCAGTCCGTCATTTTACACATTTCCTTAAGACGGCCGATTCTCATTTCCGATATTTCACCGTCACATAACCTTTCCGAAAAGGATGCTATGATTTTTTCATTACGTTTTATATCATCCTCACAGTAAACAATAAAGGGCTGCTCACCCCTTAATGTGTTCGCACACCGTAAAAGATGCGAGGGAGAAAAGGGCATTCCGCAGAAAAACACCTTTTCGGGAGGATAAAAATAAGATGTGGGAATATAAGATTTGGTGGCAACAAGAATGTTTACTTCACCCGTAAAAAAGCGAAGAATATCCCCTTTTTGTGAAGCAAAAGGCACAGATCCGTCGACATAAGCACACCTTGTACCTCTTTTCATAAGAAAGGCCGAGAAGCAGCGGGCTTCTTCCCGTGAGTTAAAATACACGGCACTTCTTCTGAATGCATATTTCTCTACAAGCTGAGCAGTCTGATAAAACTTGGCTTTGGAAGAAACTGCCCTGAACACATCAAACACGGGCTGTTCCTTTTCACCGAGACAAATTACATCCTTACACAAAAAAAGTGAACGACAGGCTTCATAAGAATCGGAACACGGAGAAAAGAAAGCAACAACCTGAATAAAACAAACAGCTTCCGCTCTCATTTCACCAACCCAACCGAAGGCTTCCCTGTAGCCGTATTCGGATTTATCGGCACACTCGGAAAATAACACAACAATTCTCCGAACATTGCTGTCTCTGAGATTTTTTCTGAACTCTTCATCACCGAGCTGCCTTATATCATAAAAATCCGCTTTTCCGTCACTATAAAAATCCCCGGGCATAAACACGGCAGACTTCACATCATCGATAAATAGCTCACCCACTGACGGCAGAGGCGTTCTGAGAAAAACATCGGTTTCATTTTCATATGCTGAAATTATGACATTTTTCACAGAAGAATTAAAAATCATAAGTGCCACCTGTTGACAAAATCGGTTATTTTTGCTATATTTACCGCAGTTCAGAATATATATTATTATAATTCTTACAATATTGTCAATGGAAACAAAAAATTTTGTAAAAAAGCAAAAAAACACTTGCAAATAACAATGCACTGTGATATAATACACAGGCGTTCTTGTGGGTGTGGGCACTCCCCTCACCGCGATTAGTGAACAGCAAACTAAGGCGGGTGGTCCTCTGGTTGTCCTCTGACAGCGAATGAACATCTGAAAAAAATAATGGAGGTCTTTAAAATGGACGCACTCAAGCTTATGACAAACGGTATGCTCAAGGAGCAGCCTCCCGTAATCGAAATCGGTGACACAGTTCGTGTTGACGTTAAGATCCGTGAAGGCGAAAAAGAAAGAATTCAGGCATTTGAAGGCACAGTTATTGCACGTAAGGGCAGCGGTGTTGCTGAAACCTTTACAGTACGCAGACTTTCCTACGGTGTTGGTGTTGAAAGAGTATTCCCCATTCACTCCCCCAACGTTGCAAACGTTGCTATCGTAAGAAAGGGTAAAGTACGCAGAGCTAAGCTTTATTACCTCAGAGGCAGAGTCGGTAAAGCAGCTAAGGTTAAGGAATTAATCAAGTAATTAATCTATGTGCTTTTGAGGAACATCTTATGGGTGTTCCTCTTTTTTGATTTAATTGATATGGAAAAGCTTGTAAAAAAAGAAAATTCATTGTATAACCGTGCGGCGGAATATATTTATTCCGTCCTTTCGTATTTGCTTATCTGTATGCTGGCGGTTTTTGTTGCATTTACCTTCTTTTTCAGATTAGCAGTTGTTGACGGAGCTTCTATGTACCCTACACTTAATACGGGGGACAGAATAATTATATCAAATTTCTTGTACTCTCCCGATTACGGTGATATAATAGCAATAAATAAGGAAAGTGCAGCGGAAAGCTCTATGATAAAAAGAGTCATCGGTCTTCCCGGAGACACTGTTTCCATAAACTTTGAAACACACCTGATTACAGTAAACGGCAAGGTAGTCTATGAGGACTATGAGGTTTGGGAGCCCATAAGTGAAGCATACGATATGACTTTTCCCTCTGACACGGTAACAGTCCCTGAGAACTCCGTGTTTGTTCTTGGTGACAACAGAAACAATTCCATAGATTCAAGACACGAAACAGTAGGCTTTATTCATCTTGACGAAATAAACGGCAAGGCACTTTTCAGAATTTATCCCATAGGAAAGATAAGGTGATATTATGGCAGAGAAAAATATTCAGACAAATGAAATAAGCAATAACGAAAAATCCTCATTCACATCTGCATTTTATGAAGGACTTTCCGTTGTAATATCCGCAATTTTTATAATTGCACTTGTTTTCACATTCGGCTTCAGACTTGTAGGTGTCAGCGGAAGCTCAATGGTTGATACTCTCCATGACGGTGAATGGCTTATTGTAACCCCATACTATTCGGAACCCGAACACGGTGATATTGTCATTTCAACTCACAAGCTGGACAGCATGGGCCCCATAGTAAAGCGTGTAATTGCAACTGAGGGTGATGTTGTTGATCAGGATGTTGACGGAAATATATATGTAAACGGAGAAATGCTCGATGAAAGCAGCTATGCAATCCCCGTTGAAAGACGTTACGGCGACCTTTCATACCCCGTAACCGTACCCGAAGGCTGTGTAATGCTTTTCGGTGATAATCGCCCCATATCCTCCGACTCGAGATATTCTCACGTCGGCTTTGCATCTGTTGATGCTCTTCTGGGCAAGGCACAGCTTCGTCTGTCAGGCGACTGGAACATATACAATAACTTTACGGAAAACGGTAACTGATATGGATACACAGAAGCAGACAGTACAATGGTTTCCGGGACATATGGCAAAAACACGCCGCAAAATAAAGGAAAGTCTTTCCCTTGTTGACGGTGTTGTTGAATTAAGGGATGCACGAATTCCCCTTTCAAGCACAAATCCCGAGCTTAATGACCTTATTGAGGGGAAACCCAAAATAATACTTCTTAACAAATGTGACCTTGCGGATGAAAAAACAACCGCTGCGTGGCTTCAATACTATAAAAATCAGAATATTGCCGCTATCCCCGTTGACTGCAAAAGCGGAAAGGGACTCAATGCCTTCAAGCAGACTGTCCACGAGGTTCTCGCGGATACAATAAAAAGAAACAACGAAAAGGGAATGTCAGGAAGAGCCCTGCGCCTTATGGTTGTAGGTATTCCAAATACGGGCAAATCCTCCTTTATCAACCGCTTCTGTAAGGGCGGAAAGGCAAAGGTTGAAGACAGAGCAGGTGTTACAAGGCACAATCAGTGGTATGTTATAGGTGACCATATTGAGCTTCTTGATACACCCGGTGTTCTGTGGCCCAAGTTCGAGGATCCCGAGGTCGGCTATAAGCTTGCTTTTACGGGCGGAATCAAGGATGATATTCTTGATGTTGAGGAGCTTGCCGTAAAGCTTCTTGAGATTCTTCGTGATGATTATCCCGAAAGACTTGAGGAGCGCTACAAGGTTAAAGACTTCGGTGAATTCACAGGCTATGAGCTTTTAGAGGAAATCGGCAGAAAAAGAGGTATGCTTATCTCAAGGGGTGAAGTAAATACCCTTCGTGCGGCTACCACTCTTTTTGATGAACTCCGAGGCGGAAAGCTTGGAAAAATTACTTTTGAAAGGCCTGCGTTATGACCTACGAATACGAAAATCTTCTGAAAGAAAAGGGATATAAGGTTGTCTGCGGAATTGATGAAGCAGGAAGAGGACCTCTTGCAGGTCCCGTTTTCGCAGCTGCCGTAATTCTTCCCGATGACCTTGGAGATCTTGGAATAAATGACTCAAAAAAGCTGTCCGAAAAGAAAAGGGATGCTCTTTTTGAGGTTATAAAAGAAAAGGCAATAGCCTGGTCCGTTGCAAGTGCCAGTGAACAGGAAATTGACGAAATAAACATTCTCAATGCAACCTTTCTTGCAATGAAAAGAGCAGTTGAGGGACTTTCCGTGCAGCCTGACATTGCTCTGGTTGACGGAAACAGAAAGCCCAATACGGGCATTGAGGAAATGACCCTTGTAAAGGGCGACGCTAAATCAATTTCCATTGCCGCTGCTTCAATTCTTGCTAAAGTAAGCAGAGACAGATATTTAACTGAGCTTCATGAAAAATATCCCCAATATCAGTTTAACAAGCATAAGGGCTACCCTACTGCCCTTCACTATGAAATGATTAAGGAGCACGGTATTTCACCCGTACACAGACTGTCATTTCTTAAAAATCTCGGTGAAAAATAATGGCACTTCCCAAACATCTCAAAACAGGACTTCGCGGTGAACAGCTGGCATGCCGTTATCTCAGACGGAAAAAGTACGAAATAATTGCAACAAACTATGCAACAAAGCTCGGAGAAACAGATATAATCGCACAATCTCCCGACGGAACAATCTGCTTCGTAGAAGTTAAAACCCGTTCACCGGGACAAATGCTTTCTCCTTCAGAGGCTGTTGACTACAGAAAAAGCGAAAATCTTAAAACAAATGCGGCGGCATTTTTAAGATATACCAAAAGCGAAACGGCAGAATACCGTTTTGATATCATAGAGGTTATCCTTCACGACCTTTACACCGCAGATATCAACCATATAGAAAACGCATTTTAATAAAATGAGCCTCATACCGGAATACGGTATAAGGCTTTTATTTTTTATATGATGCTCTTTATAATACTGACAAAGCGTTCTTCATTAAGGGATGCTCCTTGCTGAGTTATCCTGAAATAAACTCCGTTTTTTACAAAATATGCACTGAAAATCATTCCATTATCAGAATCATACCCCTTCAGCAGTAACACGGAAACACCTTCAATTTCAGATGCAAGTCCCATATTTTCTTCCTCAGCCTTACTTAATTCCGGACTATTTTTTGAAACATATATATTAAGTGTACTGCTGTCAGGCAGAGTAAATCTGAACGAGTTTTCTGTGCACGTATTCATTCCATCGGAAATCACAAGGTCAGCATCATTGAAAATTGACTGAATGTCGGAAAAATACTCACTGATAACAGAAGGAAGAATAACCGTTCGGTAAATACGAAACAACTCCTGCCAGGTAACTCTCCTTCCGTCGGAATAATCGTCAGGCAAGCCGTCCGTTCCCTCTAAAAGCAAACTCCCGTAGGTTACTTCAACAAAATACGGCATATCATTTTCCGTCGGCAGCTGACCTTGCGTAGTTTCCTCCGGAAACAAAGATATTTCCGGCATCGTTGTTGTATCAGATATAAAAGGTACCGTGGTTTCAATATCGGTTACCCTCTCAACGGAAGACGGTTCTACCGTTGAGAAATGTTCTTCACTTACGGACGCTTCAACGCTTTGAATCTCCGAGGTAGGCTCCATAGGGAAAACAGAGCTTTCGTCTTCGTGAGATTCCGAAACAGTATAATCTTCGTTCACAAATCCCGCAAAGAATCCCTCGGGAGCAATTCTTGTTATAAGCACGGCACAAACCGTAAACACAAAAACTGCGGCAAGAGAAAGAAGCTCCTTTATATGTCGGTGTTTTTTCACTGTGAGAACAACAGAAGTACATTCATCAATAATACTGTCATCTATATTTCCGAGCATTTCAAGAAAATCTTCATTTTTCATACTTCGAATCCCTCCTTCCGGAGATGCTCTTTGAGTTTTTTTCTTGTACGGCTGAGAATTGAGCGAACGGAGCTTTCCCTTTCTCCGGAAAGCTCAGCTATTTTTTTCATTGAATCAAAAAACCAGTATCTTCTCATAAAAATCAACCGTTCGGCGGAAGATAAACCTGATATAAATGAAAATACGGCTGTTTCAAGTTCTTTTGCGCAATACAAATCTTCTGTCAACTCGAAAGAAGAAAAAACCTCACCGATTTCTTCAAGACTTAAAGTAAAATCACGGCTTCTTTTCTGCGCTTTGTCATGTCGGACTCTTTTAAGAGCTTGATTTCTTGTTATTTTACAAAGATATGCTTTAAGATTTTCCGGCGGTGACGCGGCGGATAAATTCCATAAAACAAGAAGAGTGTCATTTACAATCTCCTTTGCATCCTCGGAAGAGCCGAGAATCCCCATGGCAAGACTAAAAAGCAGCTTACCGTATTTTTTCTCCGTTTCAGAAACGGCAGTATCATCACGATTTTTAAGAAGGTTTATTATCTGCCCGTCGTCCATAAAAAAATCTTTCTCAAAAATTAATCAAGGGGAGAATATCCGTCAAGTCCTGCAGCAACACGAAGAATCTGTCTTGCATCGAAAGCGGTAATTTCTCCGTCAAAATCCGCATCCCCCATAAGCCAGGGATAATTTTTCTTGTTTTCAAGTCCCGCTGCAATCCTGAGAGCTGTTCTTGCATCCTCTGCCGTTACCGTTTCGTTACAATCAATATCACCGAAAGTATCACCCGAAAGTGTCACAAAACGCATTTCAAAAAGAGAAGATAAACTACTGAGCTTATCAAAATTACTGATAGTACCAAGCTGCATAAAAAGAGCCCATTCGGCAATACCCCGGCGCATAAGCTCTGCACAGATTTCTGCCGCTTTCTGTCGGGAGCAAAAGCCGATTGGAACACGAAGAATATAGCAAGGCGGCTTTATACTGGGATCAAAGCCACATAATGCAGCATAAATTCCTATGTGTGAAATACCGGAAATTTTGAGTGCTTCCGGCTCAAGAAAATTTCTGTGATCAGAGAATATTTCTTCCCATTCAGTGTTTTCATATGAGGCTTTTGTCTTAAATATAATCTCGTATTCACTCGTATAATAAACGGCATAAGAAGGAACGGAAAAAGAAAGAACCAAGCACAATATCAATAAAATTATAAATATTTTTTTCACAGCTTTCAACTCCTTTCAGATACTTAGTACCCGAAAAAAGAAAAATGCTGCAAAAAAATCCCGGAAATTTTCATTTCCGGGAAAATATTAATCTTCAAACAGAAAAACGATTTTATTATTCTTCATTTCCAGTTTAGCGGAAAAGAGCTTGCCTGCTTTTGAGATAAAACCTTCTATTTTGTCGGTTTTGCCGTCAAGAAGCAGTTTTTTGGCATTATCCGGAGTTACTACCCTTTTACAAAGAATTCCCGGAATACTGAATTTACAGCCTTCCTTGTAGCCTTTACAGGAATAGCCGTATTTTCCTCTTACAACAGTGTTTCCGCAAAGAGGACAGGTACCGATTTCATCCCCTGCAAATCCGAAATATTTATCCGATTCGGGGGAATTTTCGGGAGCACCGAAAACTCCTCTTATTTCATTTACCGCCTGCGAAACGCTTTCATCAATTGAAATTTCACCGCGATAAACCTTTTTAAGAGCCTGACCCAATTCACTTGTTTTATACTTATCCATTGAAATACCCATATTTATGAGCTGTTCAATGAGATATTCCCCGTCAGGAAGAATTCTGTAAACATCCTTCTTAAGCTCAATATATTTACTTTTCACGGCATTATCTATAATTCCCGTTCTTGTGGCTTCGGTACCCAGCTCAAGACCTTCAAAAATTGCACGGTAATCCTCGGCATCGTCCTGCTCATCCGCCATTGCCTTTTCCTCACGGAAGGGATTTTTAAGATAGTTGTTAAGTGTTTCTATTGTGTAATGCTTCGGGGGACTTGTTTCCTTTTCTTTTGGCTTGAAATCAATATTTACTCTGTCGCCCTTTTCGAGTTTCGGAAGTATCTTGTTGTTCTTGCCCGAATCGTCATACTTTGTCCAGCCGGGCTCAAGAATCATAAGACCTTTAAGGAAATAATCCTCGCACTCCCCTACAGACACGGTAATTTCCGTTTTACTGACAACACACTCCTCACTGCAGAAAACCGCAACAAAACGACGAAGCACGGCAGAATACACAAGCTTTTCTTCCTCGGTAAGCTTATTTACATCGGGGAATTTATATGTAGGCGTAAGAGCTGAATGGGACTCTATCTTACTGTCATCAAAAATAGTCTTTTTATCCTTGAATTCAACGGGATAGCCCTTGCCCTTTACTATATTTATAATCTTCTTTATCTTGTCCTTTTCAGCCGTTGCAAGATATTCGGAGTTAGTTCGGGGATAGGTAAGAAAACCCTCCTCATAAAGCTTCTGCACAACCCTTAATGAGGTATCCATAGGCATTTTATATTTTTTTCCAAGGAAATTCTGAAGCTTGGAAAGAGAATAAAGCTTTCCCGGATTCAGCTTATCCTTTTTTGTTTTCTTTGCGGTGACAATTGCATCCTGAGCATTCAGCTTATCACAGGCGCGCTGAGCTAAAGCCGCCTTTTCCTTAGGAAATTTATGCTTTGAAACAAGCTCTACTGTTTCTCCGTTAGTTTCACAGCTGCTTACAAGGGCATAGTATTTATCGGGAACAAAGTTTCTTATTGCCATATCTCTGTCATAAATTGCCTTTACAACGGGAACAATAACCCTGCCTACTCTCAGCAGCACACCCGTGCGAAGTGTCGCATATCGTGTGAGATTCACTCCATACAGCCAGTCAATATATGTGCGGGCAAAGCCTTCATTTGCCAGAAGATCATATTCCGTCTCCTCTTTCATTTCGCAAAGTGCCTGTGCCACTGTTTCGGGAGTCTGGTCGGGAAGCCAGAGCCTGAGAAACGGCTTTTCCTTTTCCATAGCGTTCATAACGCAGAGTCTTACAATAATTTCGCCCTCTCGGTCTGCGTCCCCTGCATTTACTATTGCTTCAACATCATCACGGTTACAAAGCCTTTTTATAAGCTCAAACTGCCTTATAACACCGGCATCGGGCTTCTTATCCTCACCGTTTTTCAGCTTAAATCGGAATTTTTCGGGGAAGCAGGGAATATTTTCCATGCTCCATCTGCCGGATGAGGTTTCACCCGTATAATCTTCAATATCACAAAGGGAAAACAAATGACCGAATGCCCAGGTAACAATATACCCGAGCCCCTCAAAATATCCCGTATTCTTTTTCATCTGCCCTATTCCTGCAACAATGTTTCTTGCAAGAGAGGGCTTTTCTGCAATAATAAGTATCATAGCACATCTCCCGTAGGGGTATATTCTAATACTTTTTTTCCGTAATGTAAAGTGTCAGTTAATGAGATCCTGCCAGATAGAATCATCCTTACCCGCATAAATTTCGGGAATCTGTCCTATTATGACGGTTTCCGAAATGGGAATACTTGTAAAAACCTGACTTGAAAGAGTATTTCCCACGGAAAGCACATAAACATCTGTTTCTATATCAAGCATAACCTTATGTACCGTCTGGTTTATTCCCGTATATTCAAATGAATTTCTTACTTCAATGGAGCAAGCACAGGAAATGTGTACATTCAGCTGTATTTTTGGTCCTCTGCCCGTAAGCAGAGAGCTTCCCGTAAGAGTACCCAGAGCAATGTTGATTTTACTTTCCTCTATTTCCCCTATTGCCTTGGTTATGTGAACACTTATCAGAGATTTCAGTCTGTTCATTGCAACGCTGTTTACGGAAAGAGCAGATATTTTTCCGCTGTTGTCATAGTCCTCTGTTATAAGCCCGGTGAAATCATTTTTATTGTCGGACAGCATTTCGGCAACAGTATCATTTATTATTACTGTGGCAAGATTCTGCGCCCGCGAAAGCGCCAGGGTATTTATTATGGGAGTCATTCTCATATCTGCAGTAAAATATATTGCAGCAATAAGAACCGCTGATATAAGCAGCTTAAAAAAAGCCATACCCTTTGTACCTTTCTTTCTGCGCAAAAAAATCACCTCCTGACAGTATATGCTGACTATAATTTAAGGTTGATTTTTATTTGCCGCCCGTGTAAAATATTATTCAAGATGTAAAGGAGGCTTTTTTATGAACAAAGCTCTTAAGACTTTTCTTAAGGACAAAAATCTCTGTCCCGTATGCCATTTCAAAAAACTGACGGCAATGACAAAAATTCATGTTGACGGCGCAGACCGCTTCAATAACGGCACAGCACTCACTCCCCCTATGGGCTGGGCAAGCTGGAATCTTTTCCGCCACAACATAAACGAAAATATAATAAAGGAAATTGCGGCTGCAATGAAGGCTGCACACCTTGATGAATTAGGATATCAGTACGTGAATGTTGATGACTGCTGGATGTCCTCAGTAAGAGATGAAAACGGAAAACTCCAGGGAGACCTTGCAACCTTTCCCTCAGGCATAAAGGCTCTTGTTGAGGCAGTTAATTCCTACGGTCTTAAAATGGGCATTTATACCTCAAACGGAACTCTTACCTGTGAGGATCTGCCCTCAAGCCTCTATCACGAAAGAACGGATGCGGAAACCTTTGCCGAGTGGGGTGTTGAATATTTCAAGTATGACTTCTGTCACAACGAGCCTATCCCCACACTTGCTCCCGAAATTGAAAAAATTTACTTTTCCAGAAAGGGGGAAGCAGAGTTTCTTACTCTGACCGCAGAGGATGCCGAGCTTCGCGGCGGTGCGGAAATTTTATCGGATGAAAAGCTGACTCTGACGGGAAAATATATTTCCGGTCTTTCTGCAGGCGGCGGATGCGCAATTTTCTATGACATTGAAATGCCTGAAGACGGTGAATACATCCTTACTCTCGGTCTCAGAAAAATGGTTAACAAGGATAAATACTGTGAAATCATTATAAACGGCACCGATACATATGCATTCCGTATTCCCGGCTCAAAGGGCTTCACAAGAGAAGGCAGAAACCAGCTGACAGTACAGCTGAGAAAGGGCAAAAATACCCTTCTTATACACAATCCCATCGGTTCAAGAATGGACTCTGCAGCAAGGCAATACCAGAATATGGGCAAGGAGCTTATGCGCGCTACGAAAAAGGTTGCGGAGGAAACGGGAAAGCCCGAAAAGCCTATATGCTTCTCTATCTGCGAGTGGGGCTGGAACAGACCCTGGAAGTGGGGACATACTGCAGGCAACTTATGGAGAACAACTCCCGATATCCGTCCCGAATGGTATTCGATTATAGGAATATATGAAGCAACAGTCCGTCTCTATGAATATGCAGGTCCCGGCAACTGGAACGACCCGGATATGCTTGAGGTAGGCAACGGCGATCTTACCGACAATGAAAATATTGCTCACTTCTCACTGTGGTGTATGCTGGCAGCTCCCCTTATTCTCGGAAACGATGTAAGAAAATTCATCAAAGAGGACGGCACTCCGGATTTCAATAACAAGGTATTGAAAATCATCTCCAATAAAAAGGCGATTGCAATAAATCAGGATAAGCTTGGTATTCAGTGCAGAAGAGTAAAAACAAACGGACTTACGGATGTGCTTGTAAAGCCTCTGGAAAACAGAGAAATTGCAGTGTGTCTTCTCAACAAGACAAAGTCCGCAAAAGAAATATCTTTCAGTATAAAGGAGCTTACAAAACTGGGATTTGTAAATCTTCCCGATTCTGACAGATATGCCGTATGTGACATATGGGACAACACCACCTTTGTTGCAAGGGATGAGATATCACAGCATGTTGACGGACATTCCGTAAAACTTTATAAAATTCAGGCAATGGAGTAAAACTTATGGCAAATCACGTAATAAAACTGACATCGCCCGCATCTGACTGGGAGCATGCCTCCCCCATCGGCGGCGGCTCATTCGGTGCAATGATTTTCGGCAACACCGATACTGAAAAAATTTACCTTTCGGAAGAATCCATTTGGGCCGGCACCGAAAGAGACACAACAATAAAAGATTTCCCCGAAAGAGTAAATACACTCAGAAAAATGTATCTTGAGGGTAGAATTCCTGAAATTGACCCCTGGGCGGAAGAACACCTTGGTGAAGGTATTGAGACAATAGGCTCCTATGAATATGCAGGTGTTATTTCACTTGATTTTGAAGATAAAAGAGATGCCTGCGAATACCACAGAAACCTTATTCTGAATAAGGGTGTTTCCGAAATCACTTATAAAAAAGGTAACAATGCAATAATCCAGACCGCATTCTGCTCTTACCCTTACGAGCTTACCGTAATTAACCTTTCCTCGGCAGAGAAAACGAGCTTTACATTAAGCTACGAAAGAGAAAATATCGAAAGCACAACTTTTCTTAATGACCTGCTTTTAGTAAGGGCTAAAACCGCCTGCGGCAACCACCGCTTTGCAGTGGGAATAAAAATTGAAACCGAGGGGGACATTGAAGAAAAGGACGGAAAAATCAGAATTTCCGACTCTGACAATACTACAATTTATATTTCAATTGCCACGGAATACAAATTCGGTAACCGTTTTGAAGAAGTATGCCTTGACCTTTTATCTGAAACTGAATATGAGGAAATAAAAGAGGGACACGAGGAGGATTTTTCAGAGCTTTTCAACCGCAGCGACATTCAGTTAATGTCAAAAAAGGACATTGAAAGAATGACAACAGACAGACGTCTTGAAAGACTCAAGGAAAGCGAAAATGCTCAGGATGACGGTCTTTACGCCCTTTATTTTGCATTCGGTAAATATCTTCTCATTTCCTCATCCCGTGAGGATACCCTTCCTGCAAATCTTCAGGGTGTATGGGTAGAAAAGCTGCAGAATCCCTGGAATTCCGACTATCACACCAACATTAATCTGCAGATGAATTACTGGCTACCCGAGGTTGCAAACATCGGAGAATGCCATATGGCACTTTTCGATTATATGAATAATCTTCTTCTGGAATCTGGCAGAAAAACCGCAAAGGAAAACTATAACTGCCGCGGTACCGTGCTTCATCATTTAAGCGATATCTACAGCTTTACCACACCTGCCGACGGTATATGGGGTGTATGGCCAATGGGCGGAGCGTGGCTGAGCTTTCATATGTGGGAGCATTTCCTTTATACGGCTGATACGGAATTCTTAAGAGAAACAGCATACGAATATCTTCACGAATGTGCCCTTTTCTTTATGGATTTTCTTTTCGAGGATGAAAACGGCTATCTCATTTCAGGACCTTCAATGTCCCCCGAAAACGATTATTATCCCATTGAGGGCAATGAGGATATAACTGCTACAATTGCATTCTCTCCCACAATGGATATTGAAATTATTGCCGGAACGCTTCGCAATTACATTGATGCGGAAAAAATTCTCGGAATAAATGATAATGACAGAAAGCAGGCAGAAGAAACACTCAGAAAGCTTCCTCCCCTTAAGGTGGGCAAAAACGGCTGTCTTCAGGAATGGCTACAGGATTACGGTGAGCCCGAGCCCGGTCACAGACACATTTCTCATGCATTCGCACTTTATCCCGACAATATGATAACCGAAGCTACTCCCGAATTTTTTGAGGCAATTAAAAATACCCTTCACAGAAGACTTTCCTTCGGCGGAGGACACACGGGATGGTCAAGAGCCTGGCTTATAAATCTTTTTGCAAGACTAAAAGACGGTAAAAACACATACGAGCATTTAAGACTTCTTCTTACCAAGTCTACCCACTCAAACCTCTTTGACATCCATCCTCCCTTCCAGATTGACGGAAACTTCGGAGGTGCGGCAGGTATTGCGGAATCTCTTCTTCAGTCCCACGAGGGCTTCATTTCCGTGCTTCCTGCAGCAAAGCCGGGGCTGACAGGCTCTTTCAGAGGGCTTAAGGCAAGAGGCAACATTACCGTATCTGCGGAATTTTCCGAAAGCCGTGTAACAGAAGTTACCCTTTCCTCCCCCGAGGACATTACAGTTGCGATAAAGGTTAACAGTGAAATGTATTCCGTTGAATTAATTAAAAACAAAGAAGCAGTAATTACCCTGTAACAAAAAATTTTCCCTGCAATCTGAGATTGCAGGGATTTTTCTTATTCTTCTGTTGCTTCTTCGTCGTCTTCAGGCTCTTCAAGAATAACATCCTGATTTGTGAAGAATTTGATTTTATTGAGAGGTACTCCGAGAGTCTTTTCGCAAGCACCGCTCATAAGAGGCATCATCTTTGATTCAACAACTGTATTGATTGTTGCAAAATCAAGGAGAATCTGAAGCTGTGCCTTGAAAAATTCCTCGTCCTTATCGTTGAAGAAATCAGCATCTACCTCCTCAACGGTAACACCTGTAAGGGACATATCCTGATTATAAAGCTTTCTGTACTTATCAAAGCACTTCTGCATAATATCAAGCATCTGATCCTTCTTACCTGCCTTGAGGGCATTGTTAAGAGATGTGGTCTTCATCTGAAGCTTGAAGGAAAGCTTGCAGGTCTTTACAATTGCAAATGCAAGCTTTGCAAGGTCGGGATTGATTCTTTCGGGAATAAAAATCTCCCCGTCTTTTTTGTAAAAGTAAGTCATTATATCTTTCTCCTAAAAAGTTATTGCTTATTTCATTGATTGCCTTAATTGCTTCCTCAAAAAACACGATATTTCTTGCCAGTGTTCTTTACCGGAAAGAAAGCACTCATCATCTGTACACAGACTATATTATAATGCCGCAATATGTTTTGTCAACAGAAAATAGATTTTTACCACTGTTAATATGCAACATCAACATTATTCCCCTCTTATTCAACAAAAATATAACCGGATGTTCTTGCGATTAAAAGATCTGCTAAAATTAACCGGCCTCCATATTGTACATCTGCAAACACATTTGTTTAATTTTGTTGACTTTTATTTCAGATTTGTTATAATAAAATAATATAATAATTTATAATTATTTTCTAAACACGCACGCGAGTTTTCGGGAAAGGAGATGTAAAGATGCAAAAGAACAGACAAAATAATCTCAGCCTTGTTTTTGCAATAGCTGCAATTCTTTCTGTTGCAGGAAGTATTATACAGCCGGCAAAATACGGCAATATCGAGTTTTCAATGTACAGTCTGTTTTTCGGTACATCTTTTCCCTTGCTTCTGACCTCAACGGGCTACTTTATTCATTCGGGGGATTCATCCTCTGAAAATAAAAAATTAAAAAATATCCTCTTGCCTGCTGTTATTGCCGGTGCCATATCTGTCGGAATCACAATATTCATTTTCTTCTTCATCCAGATATCGGCCAAAAGAAGTAATGTTGCGGATATACTGCAACAGCTTGTTTTTATGCCTACAAAAGGCTTCCCTGCACAGCTTTGGATAATTCCGGCCGTAATTATTGCAATCCCCGTCATTTTTCTCTTGAAAAAATTCCTGACGCTGAAAAAAATAACTGTCGTAGCGGCTGTATTTTATCTGATTTCCACAGTTATTCTCAATTTCTCATTGCTTTTCCCCGAAGAAATTTTCGGTATCCGTAAGTTTTTTTTGACTATTTTCGGAAACAACCATGCAGGTGCTTTCTCGGGAATGCTCTTTCTTGTTCTCGGAATGTATCTTGCAGAAAAGAAAGCCTACAGAAAAAAATCGGTTTATTTTGCGGGATTAATTATTTCGGCTATTTGTGTTATGGGCGAAATGCTTCTTATTAAAGAAGCCGGCGGAAATAAAAATTCATATTTCTGCATTTCCTCCGTCTTTTTTGCATACAATCTGACAGCCCTTACTTCTCTTTGTCCCCAAGTTGAATTTGCCGATAAAAAGCTGCTGACGGAATTCGGAAAAAGCTTTTTCCTTATAGGACAGATTTTTGTAAGTGCAGGGATATTCCTGAAAAATTATCCTGCCTCCGTTTTTGCAAGGTTTTTCATAAACGAAAATACAAGCATTGAATTTGTTTTATTTTTTACATTATGTCTTTCACTTTTTTATTGTGCCAATAAAAGCGACAGTGAAGACGTGACAGGTGTTTTTATACATCTTCTGCAGAAGGCTGTACTGACTGTTTTCTATCTTCCTGCAGTCATTTTGTCAAAAATAAACAATAAGATAAGAGATGCTGTATGTATTATAGCCTTTGCTGCATTGCCCGTGCTTCTGTGGTTTATTGAAAGATTGATAAAGCATTCTCTGTGCTGTGACCTGTTTTTTATCTGCCTGGTTGTTATTCTTTTCTGCTCCCTTGACAAAAGACTCACACCTGCACGTGTATCAACAGGCTTCTTTACAGGCTTTATTATTGTATCTGTTGCAGTATATCTTTCCTCTGTAATATATTCTGTTGCCGAGTACAAGGATATCGGCAGAATGATGCTGTTTTTCTTCCTGCCCCTGGGAATACAAATCGCAGGAAGCAAAGAAAAAATTACCGGACTGATTAAAAACTATACCTACGGCTTATATATATCCTACGGAATTTTCTGTTTCTATTGTGCCTGCTTCAGGCCCTATGACATAACCAGATACAAGGGCGCATTCTGTAATGCAAATATGTGCGGACTTTATCTTGTTGCTGTGTGTCTTGCTGCCCTTTGCAATCTTCCTCAGGTTAAAGGAATCAGAGATATATTAAAGCACCCCCTTCACTGGCTTGTTTTCGGCACAAGCTTTGCATTTATTGCCTTTACAATTTCAAGAACTGCAGCAGTCGGTATTGCAGCAGCTCTTGCTGTTAAATTTTCCTCAGAATTTTTTGCAGAAAACAAAATCCGTTCCCTCTGCATAAAATCAATAAAAAAAGCTGTATCCTCTGCAGGCTTATTAGTGCTGGTGATGTCAGCGGGTCTGGTAATTTCATATACAGCAATAAGATGTATACCTGCACTTGTTGACAATCCGCTTTTCCTTCTGGTTGAATTCACAGACACATACGAATACAAGGTAAAGCCGGGTGAGGGCTTTTTCAGCGAAAATTACATTTCTCCCCTGCGCTTCTTTGAGGCCTGGTTCAATCGTTCCTTTGCAGGTGCAGAAAATATAAATGAGCTTTCCACAGGACGAATTGATATATATTCTCAGTATCTCAAAAGCATTGCTATCCGTGGTCATAATGTACTGAGAATTCCCATTGAAGCCACAGGCGAATATATGTATGCTCATAATGCATTTCTTCAGATGGCTTACAACTGCGGTCTTCCTGTGGGACTCGGATTTATCGGTCTTTGTGTTGCCGCAATTGTCAGGGCTTTAAGAAAAACCGTCAAGGATAAAAAATTTATAATCTTCGGCGCAGTTGCCGTTGCTGCTTATTTATCCTGCGGTATGTTTGAATCCATGGAATGCTTCTACTATCCCCTGCTGTTCTCTGCATTGACGGGCTTTATGTTACTTGCAATTTCACCGGCACAAAAAGATAATGACATTGATTTTAAAATTTCAGAAGTACAGCGACCTGCAGATGTTGCCGTCGGTACAAGTGAAAAAATTGACATATTGACAATCAAAAAAATACTTCTGAGCGCTGTTACAATTATTATTCTGGCAGTTTTCATTTACCTTTTATTCGAATCGAGAGCTTCACAGGAAGGTATGAAAATATTCTATCAATATATGAACTGAAAAAGGAGGGATACGGGTGAATAATCAGCAGGCCAAAACTGAATACACTGCAATTTTTGCAAATATCGGTGTTTTTTCATTATTCATCGTATATCCCTTTATTATGAGTAACGGTTATCACGATATAACACTAACAAGATACACCTTTTTCTGTATTGTAGCCTCTGTCTGTGCCGTTATTTGTGCAATAGTCAAAGTTTTTAATGCAACAAAGCTTTCTCTCAGGCAAATTTCTCTTAAGCCTATGAACACCGCGTTTTTTGCATTTTTTGTTTTTTCTCTGACAGCGACTGTTTTAAGTGAATTTCCTGCCGCTGCACTTTACGGAGATGGTGGACGGTATATGGGCTTTCTTATGTACATAGCTTTATTTGCCGCTTATTTCTGGATATCATCCTGCTATAAAATATCCGAAAGAGATTTTGAAATATTTGCTTTTGTATTCCTCTTAATTTTTGCCTTTTCATTCCTGCAGTTCAAAGGTGCAGATATATTCGGACTTCTCAGAACTATGCCCTTTGACAGCAGAATAAACTTCCTGTCTCCCTTCGGAAACATAAACGTTTATTCGGGATACATCTGCATTATGGCTCCTTTAGCCATGTATATGTGTATTTTCACCGAAGAAAAAAGAAAACAAATATTCTGGACAATATGCTCTGTTGTCGGCTTCTTTTCTTTATTTATTGCAAACAGCGACAGCGGATACTTAGGAATAGGTGCTGCATTTATTGTCCTCTTCATATGCACCTGCAAAAACACTGATATCTTTTCAAAATACTGGCTCCTTGCTGCAAGCTTCTTTTACTCTGCGATGGCATTCAGTATGCTGAATAATCTTTTTCCGGGTACACGCGGTCTTTCGGATATGACCACAAGTCGGATCGTAGCCATGTCGT
>JAZRTO010000029.1:0-2955 GCA_045652065.1 Acutalibacteraceae bacterium | reverse complement strand
GACCTAGGGAAGCTTGTGTTCACTGCAGAAATCGAAGGCATCGAGGAAAAAACGTCTGCCGTTTATGCCGTATACCGTACCGCAGTGGCTGTCTGCGTGGTCAACCCTTGCTCCTTTGCCTACAATGTATTGATACTGCGCCTCAAGCTCTTTTCTTACATCTTCACGCTTTGCTTTGAAGGTGAGATTTTTGCTCTCATACCACAGTCCGTCTTTACCGAGTGAAGGCGCACCTGTAAGACTCTGATAAAGGTCTTTTCCGTCGGAATTAAGAGTGATATGCACACCGACGGGAAAAGAAATGTCCCTTGAAAAGTCAGCAGCATCCATAGCCTCGGATGCTACCGCCATAAGTGAGGTTGAGGTTATAAGCCTGTTTTCAAGCAGTTCCTTTATTGCCTTATTTTGCTCTTTGTTGTGCCCGAAATCATCGGCGTTTATTATTAAATACTTACTCATCCTTTTTATCCTCAGGGAATTTAAGGAAGAATGTAACCACCGAAGCAACCGCCATTGCAACTGCAGGGAATACACAAAGTAATACTCTTGAAGCCATAGCGGGATTATCGCCGGGCTCGTCACCGCTGACAAATCCGAAAAATTCCGATGTCATAAAGAATGCCAAAGAAATATAAAGACCGTTTAGTCTGTTCATAACACCCATAAGTGAGTTGATAATACCCTCACGCTTTATGCCGTATTTTCTGTAATCATCGTCAACAATTTTTGCTCCGATGCAGTCCATTGTAGTAAGACAGGCTGCAATACCCACACCCATTACAGCCGCAATTGCTATTGCAAAAGGTAAAGTCTTGACAAAAAACAGAGGAACAAATCCCACTGCCATTACGATGAAGCCTGTACGCCAGACTGTCATGATGGGAATTTTTTTAGCAAGCTTTGACCATATAACAATACCGAGCACCGCAACACCGAGAACTATACCGAGCATTATTGTGGTTGTACTTCCGCCGAGTCCCAGGGTGTATTTGACATAGAAAGGCAATGCCTGCGAAATAAGTGAAAAAGCTGCGGAATAGAATGCGCCTGCAAAGCCGAAAATCCAAAACCGCGGGTTTGTTGCAAGAGCCTTGATACTGTCTAAAAGCTTAGGCTTTTCATGTTCTTCATAGTTGATTTCAGTTTCACGGCAACCCCAGAAGCAGTACATCATAACCACAAGAGCGATAACGCCGTAAATCAAAGCTGTAAGCTGATATCCGATAGCTTCGGTAATCATGGGAGTAAGCGCAATGCTGATTGCCATTGCAAAAAGCTGACATATCTGACGGAAGCCGTTTGTCTTTGCACGATCCTCGTCCTTTTTGAAAAGCTCAACGAAAAGTGAGCCGTAGTTTGCGTTTACGAGTGAGTCTAGAGTACCTGTCAGAATGTACATCAGAAGCATATAAACAAAAAGCATACCCTTATCTGACTGTACAAAACCGGGAACGTTATAGAAAAGAATAAAGAATAACACTAAAAGCGGTGTTCCGATTAAAAGCCAGGGTCTTCTCCTGCCCCATTTTGTTCTTGTGTTGTCTGATAAGAAGCCGTAAACAGGGTTGTCGATTGCATCAACAAAAGCGTAGATCAAGGGAATAAGCGCATACTTCTGCATATCAAGACCTAATGTATCTACATAATAAATTGCAGCAAAGGACTTGAACATATTGATGGGGATTGATGTGCCGAACATGGCAAAGCCATATCGGAAGGGTGATGTTTTCTTCGTTAATGCGTTTTTGGGTGCCATAATTTTCTCTCCTTTTATTTAAAATATATGGGATTTGATATTGCACAAACCCTTTTTAGCTTACCAATGCCTTTATAGACCTTGAGGTAAACAAATTTTACTTTCCTGAGTCTGACCTTAAGGTGACCGTCTTTAAGTGCAAGCTCCTTTTCACCCTTGTCGGTAACAAGAGTAACTTTCTTAGTGTCAGCATAAATTTCGAGCCAGTTGTTTTCGCTGAACTCTGCCGTCTGACCCATAACGGCATCACCGTAGGTGAGCTTTATTTTCACTCCGTCTGTGCTTTGGGCAACATAGCAGTTACCTTTTCTTATTGCGTCGAGAATATCTTCAGCACTGCGTGACCTTGAATAAACAGCAGTTACGGGAGAGCCGAGCTTTGCCAACTGTTTGGGTTTATGGAAATCGCTTCCACCTACAGCAGGTATCTTTCTGCCTTTTTTAAGAAGTGTAGTCCACCACTCAATGCCTTTTATATTCGCAGGTCTCATAGGCCCGTTCCAGACTTCCATCATATCGAAGGCTTCTTCATCCTCCCACTTGTAAGGACAAAGAGGACAGCAGGGATGATTGACTGAAATTGCTGCACCTTTGCTTTTGGCATGACTGATGATAGACTGCATTTCTTCCTTTGTGTTGGCAATAAAGCTATTTTCAAAGGGAGCAGGCACACCGAAAAAGTTCATATGCCCTTTATAGTGAGTCCACTCAACGGCCGGGATAAAGGTAAGTCCGTCAATATGGGGCAAGGCGAGATTTTCAGAAAAGTTGTTGTGATTGGCGATACCTATAAAATCGAGAGTTTTTTTCTTTGCAAGCCTTCCTAATTCATAAGCGCTGAAAACACCGTCAGAGGCTGTGGAGTGCATATGCAGGTCGCCGTAAAGAAGCACTTCTCCCTCATACTCAAAATCAATATCATATGTAACCTCAACCCCATCATCCATTACATGATAAGCGCCGATAATTATCTGCCACTTACCGCTGTTAATCTTCTGACAGAGATAACCTGCCGAGGAATCATACTGACCCACATAAACAGTCTTGTGTGAGCTCCCTGACCAACCGAGGAAGTTACCTTTTTCGTCCGTAAGACCGATGTCTATAGTGTTGGACGGCTTAAGGTCACCCAGCATACCCTTTGTAGGCTTATAGTAATCATAGGTGACGGTGATTTTAACTACCCCTTCGGGCACATC